>CALDOC010000472.1 GCA_937914675.1 uncultured Sulfurimonas sp. | reverse complement strand
GCGAGTTTAGTGCGTTCGGTGGCGAGTAAAGCCGCAAGAGAAGCCGGTCACGTCGTGGTTACCGCGGAAGATGGACAAAAAGGTTTAGACGCGATAAGGGCGGAACGGTTTGACATTATTTTCTCTGACGTCAATATGCCAATAATGGGCGGATTGGAGATGGTTGAAAACATTAGAAAAGATCCATCCTACAAATTTACTCCCATCGTCATGCTAACGACGGAATCAAACGTCGACTTAAAAAATCAAGGAAAAGCTCTTGGAGTCAAAGCGTGGTTGCTCAAGCCCTTCAACAAAGAAAAATTTTTAATTGCCTGTGAAAAACTTCTAGGGTAAGAATATGAAAATAGAAGATGAGAGTTTTACTATATACGAAGTCGAAAAAATCAGAGAAGAGATGCTTCAAGCAAATGATAACGTGATAGACATGAGCGGAGTCAAAAAAATAGATATGTGCGCCATTCAACTCCTGTGTTCTTTAAAAAAAAGTAAAAACGGATTATCAATCATCAACGCAAATGGCGACGTACTTTCTACCATCGAAGTAAGCGGATGCTTCGCAATTTTAGGATTACGCCATGGATGAAGATTTAGCGCTATTTTATGAAGACTCTTCAGACCAGTTGCAAAACATGGAAAACGCCCTACTTGACATTATAAAAGTTGGCGCCAACGCAAACAGCGTTGGCGAACTCTTTAGAGCCATGCACACCATAAAAGGCATTGCTGGCATGTTTGGCTTTGACGACATAGTGCGCTTTACGCATAAAGCGGAAAACTTATTGGACAATATCCGACAAGAAAAGATTGTTTTTTCAAGTGAGTTGCAAGAGCTTTTCTTGTTGGTAAAAGACCATACTTCCAAAATCATAGAACTCTGCGTCAATGAAGACGGTCTCGACGCGCAAAGTCTCAAGGAACAAACGACTCTTATAGAAAAGATAGATTCCGTTCTTGCAAACGGCGACTTGGCTCAAACTTCAGCGACCCTAGGGCAAAACGTTACGTTGGATTTTTCTGAACTCTCTTCAAATCAAGATAACGACGTCTGGCACGTTTCCATCCGTTTCGCGGAGGATTTCTTCACTTCGGGAATGGACATACTCTCTATCTTCAATTATTTCAACAAGATGGGGAAAATTCTCTTTAACGCTCCAATAATATCGGGCATGCCAAAAATACAAGAGATAAACCCTCTTAAAACCTATATCGGCTTTGAATTGGAGTTTCAGTCTAACGCGACAAAAGAGGATATTGAAGAGATATTTGAGTTTGTCGAAGACGACGTGACGCTCTTTATCTTCAAAAGGTCGGACAAAGAAGCGTATCATGAACTCTTTAGCGCTTACGAAGGTTTGCAAAATATTTTACAAGACCTAGGCCAATACGAAGAAGAGAAAAAAACAATAGTTCCAAGCGAAGACGTTAAAACAGAAATGGAAGTCCCATTTCAAAACGAGAACCTTGAATCAGATTTAAAAGTGGAAAAAAAAGAGTTGGCCAAATCGCTTAGAGTCGATTCAAACAAAATAGACCTTCTTATCAATCAAATGAGCGAAGTCGTCATTGCCAACGCGAAGATTGAAGCGCTAGTCTCCAAAAGCGAGGATAGCCCATTGGCTGAATCCGTAGAAGAGTTGAAATTGCTTTTAGAAAACGTTCGCGACAACATTATGAGCATTAGAATGGTTCCCCTTAAAGATAGTTTTATAAAACTTAGACGCATCGTAAACGACACCGCTAAAAAATTAGGCAAAAAAATCAACTTTGTAATAGAGGGAGGAGAGACGGAGCTTGACAAAACGGTTATTGAAAAAATATCCGATCCTCTTGTTCACATGTTAAGAAACTCTGCGGACCATGGCGTTGAAACGCCGGAGGTGAGAAAAAGTAGAGGCAAAAACGAAGAAGGAGTCATTACCCTAAGAGCTTTTGCCGACGCGGGAATGATTGTCATAGAGATTGAAGACGACGGTGGCGGCATAAATAAAAAAGTCGTTTTACAAAAAGCCATTGAAAAAGGGATTGTTCCAGCGGGTTGCGTTTTAACCGACAAAGAGATAAATCATCTTATTTTCGAAGCCGGATTTTCTACCGCGAGCGAGATAAGCGACATTTCGGGACGCGGCGTTGGGATGGACGTCGTCAAGAGCAACATCGAATCTCTCAGAGGAAGCATAGAGGTTCATTCGGTAGAACTCGAAAGTTCTAAAATAACGATAAGGCTTCCTCTAACCCTTGCCATTATAGACGGTTTTCTCGTGCAATCGGGAGATACGAAATACATCATACCTCTTGAGTTGATACGCGAGTGCATAGAACTCACCCCTGCGATGAGAAAATCCATGAACGACAACTCTTACGTCACGTTAAGAGGCGAAGCGTTGCCAATTTTAGACATTCGAAAACATTTTTCCGAAAAAAGCTATCCAAATCTTAGAGAAAACGTAGTCATAGTGGAATTTGCGAATGAACTCATTGGTTTAAAAGTAGACGAACTTTATGGCGAAATTCAAGCGGTGATTAAACCGCTAGGCGATATTTTTTCTAACGTAAAAGGATTGTCTGGCGGCAGCATATTGGGAAGTGGCGAGATTGCGCTTATCTTCGACATTGTAAATTTAATAAATAGCAAAATAGAAAGGAGTTAGTCGTGAATAACGAAATTTTAATTAATAATCAGCAAATGATAGTGAGTCAAACGGACATAAAGGGGAAAATAACCTACGTCAATGATATTTTTTGTTCCATAGCGGGCTATCATAGAGAGGAAATTATTGGTAAAAACCACAATATAATCCGTCACCCAGATATGCCAAAAGCGGTATTTAAACTCCTATGGGACACGCTCCATGCCGGAAAACCAATCTACGCTTTCGTCAAAAACATGGCGAAGAACGGCGACTACTACTGGGTAAAAGCTTACGTAAAGCCTATCCTTAACAATGGATTTGTGGAATCTTACGTATCTTATAGAAAACCCATTGACGATTTTACAAAAGAGTTGCTAAACGGCATATACGCGACTCTTGTCGAGTACGAAAAAAATCATACCGTGGAAGAGTCTTTTAGTTTATTTTTAAAATATCTAAAAGATAGAAATTTAAGTTATGAGCAGTTTATTAATCGTCTTAGCACCAAGAAAAACGTCACTAACGTAGACACTTCGAACATAGATTTGGATAAATTTCACACAGATCACATACTATTTAAAATCAATATCATAGACAAAGTAAAACGTGGCGCCAAAGTTGAAGTTGTGGATAGTTGCTGCTGCGCTTTTGGCAAAGAGCTTGAAAGATTAAAAGATAAATCCTTTACCTCTCATCCAGACTGGGCGAAGTTGGTTCAATACCATAAGGCCGTACATGCTCATATGAAAGATTACGTCTTTAAAGCCCAATCAGGCGCAAGACAAGACGAGTTGCAAAGCCTGTTAAGCACAGTCGAAAGCGATACGATAGAAATATTTAAAAGTCTCAACAACGTTGTTGACCAAAGTAAATAAGGAGAGACATTCATGTCAAAATATAAAATAAAAACGCAAGAAATAGACAAGCTAAATAGCGTTCTTTCACAACTAAGCGATGGCGTATTTGATTTTGAAGACGTCGTATTTCAAGATGAAAACCTGCAAACCACCGCTTCGCTTATCAATAGCCTCAAAAAGCAATCCAATACGCTGCTAGAAGGTTCCACTTATCTAGCCGCTAAAGCCGAAGACGGCGAGCTTAACCATCGAGTCGACTCTACAAGTTTAAATGGAAACTACGCGAAAATAATCAACAACAACAACTATACGCTAGATATTCTCGTTAGCGTTTTAAGCGATCTTGGAGAGTCCATAAATAGCATAAACACCGGTAACTTCAACACTCTTATCACGAGCAATTACGTTGGGGAACTTGGCAAATACACAAAATCGATCAATGGACTATCCAACACTCTTAAAATGTTGCAATTCGACTCAAAACTTTTTCAAAACGCAATCGACAAGGGAATAATAAGCGTTAGAGCGGACACCTCTAAATACAATGAAGGTTTCGCTAGCATTCACACTCCAACAAACGTTATGCTCAACAAGATTCAGAATATATTTTTAGATTTGGAAAACACCATAACGCATATGAGAGATGGCAACTTTAAAGCTAAAATCACCAATGAATACAGTGGCGATTTAACGATTATCAAAGACGCCACGAACGAGCTGAGCGAAATTCTTGAAGTAATCATAAACAATATCGGCGAAGCTTTGGGCAACATTGGAGAGGGAAGGCTCAACAAGAGACTCGAGGTCGAATTACCAGGCGAGTTTAATGACATTAAGCTTCATATCAACAAGCTATCTTCGACCATGAGCGAGGTTGTAGAAGCAATTAGGGGAACTCTCGCGGCCGCAAGCGAAGGCGACTTGACAAAAAAAATAGAGTTGGAACTCTTGGGCGATTACGACGCCATAAAATCAAATACGAATAGTTTTATCGATTCCCTCACCGTCATCATAGAAAAAATAACGCTCTCGGCGCGACAAATGGGATTCGCGTCCTCAGAAGTAAATTCCACCTCTCAAATACTATCTTCCGGAGCCGAAGAACAGGCGGCTTCTTTAGAAGAAACGACTTCTGCGATAGAAGAGATGAGCGGCAGCGTCGACATCTCCGCGCAAAACGCGCAAAATACGAACGTTATTGCCGAAAGCACGGCGTTGATGGCGGAAAAAGGAGCGGACTCCGTAAACAAAACGGTTGAAGCCATGCAAATCATCTCCGAAAAAATCAAGATAATAGAAGACATAGTGTACCAAACAAATCTACTCGCTCTCAACGCCGCCATAGAAGCGGCTCGAGCGGGAGAGCATGGAAAAGGGTTCGCGGTAGTTGCGGCAGAGGTTAGAAAACTAGCTAAACGCTCACAAATCGCGGCGGGTGAAATTAGTAAAATAACTGAAAACAGCGTAAAAGTCAGCCAAGAAGCTGGAATGGAAATAAGCAACATCGTACCAAAAATCAAAGAGACCGCAAACTTGATAAAAGACATTGCAACGGCCGCGAGCGAGCAAAATACCGGTTTGGAGCAAATTACGATTGCGATGAACGAATTAGACAAAGTCACTCAATCAAACGCGAGCAGCGCGCAAGAGTTGGCGGGCGCGGCGGACGAGCTTGATTCTCAAGCGACGTCGCTGAATGAACTCATGGAATTTTTTATTATAAGCAAATCAAACTCGCACAAAATAATCACTCCGACTTTTTCTAAAGGGTCGAGCAAGGAGAGAGGGAATCGCGCTGAAAAACGAGACGACGATTTAAACAACTTAGACCTTGCCTCGTTTGAACGTTTTTAGGAGTGGTTTATGAACGATAAGATAGAATTGCTAGAAGAAGATGAATTAATATTAAATCATGAGAATCAGTATTTTTTATTTTACGCGCATGCTGATTTATATGGCATTGACGCTTCTTTCGTAAAAGAGATTGTGGAACATCAATCTTTCACGAAAGTGCCAAATTTGAATCGTTCCATATTGGGCGTCACAAACATTAGAGGCGACATCGTTAGCGTGATAGATTTTTTAGACAGATGTAACATTTGCAAAACCATACTCACTAAAAAAAGCTCCTTTGTAATTTTGAATCACAACGGCCAAAAAATCGCTCTTTTAATTGATGAGATTTATGAAGTTGACGGGTTTGACGACGCGAGGCTATTGGACGCCCCAAAATTTGGAACAAAAATAAAAGCGCAATACATATCTAAACTTGTAGAGTATCGAGGTCAAAACGTCTCTATATTAAATCTTGACGCGTTGCTCAATCTTGAAGAGTTATCTAAAGAGGTGCGATAAATGGACGAATTATATGACGATTATGATAACGAAGAAGAGATTGACCTTCTAAAACTTGTGACGACGAACGCCAACGAAGCAAGTCAGTTTCTGCTTTTTTATGGTTCCAATGGCGAACTTTACGCCAAAAACGTATCAAAAATCGAAGAGTTGATTATTTACAAAGACATTAACGTCCTAAAGTCTAACGATAGCGGTCCCATTGTAGGAACGGGCGACATTAGAGGTAAAATGGCGACCATCGTAAACTTTGACGCTTGGATGGGAAATATCGCGCTCGACGAGAGCGAGTACGAGCTAGTCATCGTCGCGGCGTATGGTGGATACAGGTTTGGCATAGTCGTCAAAAGCGTGGAAAACATCATCACCATAGAAGCGGAAAACATGAGCGACAGTTCAAGCGCAAATTCAAAGTCCTCTTTTGTGGCAAAAATAAAACTTTACGCCAAAGATAGATTGTGCACCATATTTGACGGAGACAAACTTCTTTTGGACGTCTTTGACGTCATCTCGCAAGAGAGTAAATCGCAAACGCAAAACATAAGATATAAGATTAATACCGATAGAGTGGTCTTGTTTGCGGACGACAGTAAATATATACGAGTCTTGATTGGAAAGCTGTGCGAAACCATGGGTCTATCTTATGAACTTTTTAAAGATGGCAAAGAACTTGTAGACGCCATAAAAGATAAAAATCCCGATGAAGTGGGCATTGTCATAACGGATATTGAAATGCCTCTCATGAGTGGAAGAGAAGTGGTTAAACGCATTAGAGAGATGCGTCGATTTGACGATATAAATATTATCGTACATTCAAATATGGCCAACGACGTGATGCAAAACGAGTTTTTAACGCTGGGAGCTTCTCAAGTCATTGGGAAAGTCAACATGCTCGAATTATCGACAGCCATTAATAAGTTTATAAAAAAATGAAAATGATTGAGATCAGGGACGACGAGTTCGCCACTCTGCAAAAATTGATTTTTCAAGAAGTTGGGATTAGTTTAGCCGAGAGTAAAAAAACCATGGTTCAAAGCAGACTTCATAAACGCCTTCTTCACTACCAACTAGACTCTTTTGCGCACTATTTAAGAATCGTGCAACTGACTCAAACGGAAAAAATGGAGATGATTAATCTCATCACTACAAATGAAACCTACTTTTTTCGAGAAAGCGCTCATTTTGATTTCATAAGAGAACTGCTTCATATAACCAGGAGCTCTCTTCGCGTTTGGAGCGCGGCTTCATCGGTTGGCGCGGAGGCGTACTCTTTGGGCATGATGATTAATCAATTTTTGCCTAAAGACAAATGGGAAATTCTTGGAAGCGACATAAATAGCGAAGTGGTTAAAAAAGCGAGAATGGGGCTCTATCCCATCTCTTGGATTGACAAAATTCCAGTCGAGTACAAAAGTCGCTACTGTTTAAGGGGCAAAGGAACGTATCAAGGTCAATTTTTAATCGATAGAAGTTTGTGCGCAAATATCAGCTTTTGTGAAAACAATCTGCTAGAAGAAAACAAATCTTTTGGTAAGTTTGATATAATCTTTTTAAGAAACGTGCTTCTGTACTTTAATCATGACACAAAAGAACAAGTTGTCAAAAACGTGATTTCCAACTTAAAAGTGGGTGGTTTTTTAATCATCTCCTTGACGGAAAATCTCAATACTCTCAACTTAAAAAATTTAGAGCAAGTGCAAACGTCAATTTTCAAAAAAACCATGTAAAGGAAAAATAATGATACTCGATTTCAAAAAATATTTTTCATACGCAGTGAGAGACAAGAACCTACTAATCTATTCAAACCTTAGTTTTAAAAAGAACGAGTCAGTTCTCACCAGTTTTAAAACGCATACTCATGTCAATATTTCCAGCGTTAGCATTGATGATTTGAAGAATCATATCTTAACAAAAGACATCGACGTTCTTTTAATAGACTTGAACGAAAATTCCAGTCAAGTTTATGATATCTTATCATCCATGAGCTCTACAAACAAAAAAGTTCATGTCATTTTGTATATTAAATTAAACTGTAAAAATCTATACCCTCCTCTTGTTAATATTTGTGAAGGCGTTTTAGCTGAACCTTTTGACGATGACGTTCTGATGTACAAGTTGTTTACCTCTTTGAGTTTTGACAACGCCATAAATAGCGTCGCAAACGCTCAAAACTCCATAGTCAACATACAAAATGAGAGTTGCAACATGATAGACAACTATCTTGACACCTATGAAGGGGAGATTTTATTTCTTAGCGAAGCGTTAAAAGAGTACGTGGCTAGATTGGATAGTGGCGAACTTTCCCAAGAGCTCATTGATTCCATATCCATTGACATGGACAAAGTCTCAAAAGTCTTTTCGCACCACTTTTACACAAAAGAAGTTTCTCCAATATTTCGAGACTTTTTTGTTTATCTCAATAAACTTGATTTAAAAAGTATTGATTTAAAGAACATTGAAGGATTCGATTATTTAGCAAGGGTGATTGAAGACATAAATTCTTATCTAATTGAGTATTTTGTAGATAGGGTCTTTAGCGACATTCATGTTTTTAAAGACTCGCTATACAACTCGATTAAGTTTATGGAAAACAGACTCGATAGCGTTTCCGATACAAGCAGTGAACTTGAATTTTTTTAATAGGTTGGCATAAAATGATTAAAATATTTATAATCGATGACTCTTTAATGGTTAGAAACTCTATCTATAAGATACTTAAAGACGTCAAGGAGATTGAAATTATTGGCGAAGCGAATAATCCAATCGACGCGTTTGACATATTTAAAAAAGTGGGCTTGCCCGATCTATTCATACTAGACATCGAGATGCCAAAAATGGATGGACTTAGCTTTTTAAAACAGATAAACAAGCAAAAGCCAACGCCTGTAATCATATGCTCAACCTTGGTGACGAGTGGTTCAAACGCCGCAATAGAAGCGCTTGTCTTAGGCGCTAGCGACATTATCTTAAAGCCAAAACTCAACGTTAAAGAATTTTTTGACGACTATAAAACAGAATTGATAGAAAAAATACATATTGCGCTAAACTCGAAAGTTAGATACCAATCAACGATAAAAGAACAGCGAGACATGAAAAAAGGAGACGCGCGCGCCAAAAAGCCATCTACAAAATTTGTAGCCATTGGCTCCTCTACCGGCGGGGTGCAAGTTATTGAAGAGATTGCCATGCATTTGAGAGAAAACCATCAAGGAATTGTCATAACGCAACACATGCCAGCTGGTTTTACAGCCTCTTTCGCGAATCGGCTCAACTCCATCGTTCCAAACTCCATTGTTCTTGAAGCCAAAAATGACGACGTCGTTCGCGATGGCGTGATACTCATAGCGCCAGGAGGCGTACATATGACTATCAAAAAGACGTCGGACAACTATGTGGTCGAATTAAAAGATTTTCCAAAAGTAAACTCGCACAAACCGAGCGTCAACGTTCTTTTTGACTCCATTAGCGGTTCAGCCGGAGCTAACGCAACTGGTTTTTTACTTACCGGCATGGGTAACGATGGAGCTGATGGCTTAAAAAAAATGCGTCATAATGGTTCAAAAACTTACGTACAAAACGAAAAAACTTCGGTGGTGTTTGGCATGCCAAAAATAGCGTTAGAGATTGGCGCGTCGGACACTGCTCTTTCCATCTTTGAAATAACCCAAACAATAAACGAGCTAAGGTAATTCATGACGGCGCTCATAGCGGAAGACGGCATTTTCAACCAAGAAGTTTTACAGCTGCTTCTCGAAGTTTTAAACGTAGAAAGCATAGTGGCCAACAATGGCAAAGAGGCGCTAGACATCGTCAAAAGCGCTCAAAAGATAGACCTGATTTTTATGGATATTCATATGCCAATCATGGATGGGGAGAGCGCCACAATCGAAATACGCAAATATGAAAAAGAGTTCAAGCTTCAAAGGATTCCCATTATCGCCGCAAGCGCTAGCGTTGACGAGAAGTACGCCGCTAAACTTTTATCCATTGGAATGGATGGCGTCATCAGCAAACCAATTATGAGCGAAGAACTTCAATCCATCGTAGAAAAGCACTCAACGCAAGGCGGTTCTTACGTATATGACGCGCAAAAAGCGGCGCAAACGTTAAGAATCCCTCAAGAGCTTATGGAAGAACTCCTAAAAAAATTTGTCGCGACACTCGACAATGAACTAACGACAATGCTGCGTTTGGCGCATGAAAAAGATTACGTAACGTTAAGACAAATAGCGCATAGACTAAAAGGAAGCGCTGGAAACTTAAAGATTACGCCTATGTACGAGTCGTTCGTAGAAATTGAACAGAGCGCAAAACTAAATGAAAACGTCGACTATGATAATTTAATCGCTAAAATATCTAACGTCAACAAAGATTTAAAAAAATTCTAACTCGCTATCGTCTTCTATGTCGTCCGCAAAAATTGTTTCAAGTTCTAAACAGGTATTTGCAAAAGAAGCGTCAAAATAGTTGACGTTAGACGCCGCCTGATCAACAAAGACAACCCTCAACCACTTTTCTATATCTTGAAACATCGATAAATAAGTATCAAAAAATTGCTCTTTTTTATTTTGATCTTCTAATTTTTGTATATCGAAATTTTTAATGTAACGTATTAAATTTTCACCCGCTTGCGCCGCTAAACTAAATGAGCCAACGGAATTCATAATATCCACAAGATTCTCTATCGCCTGAGTCGAGTCAACTAAACTATCCATAATGTTTTCTATTGGCTCTTTCTCCAAAGTCACTATGAGCGCCTCGTAGTCATATATCGAATCGATCAAACCATCAATGTCGTTTCTATTGCTCTCGTCAATTATATTGTCAAACGTTTTTTGAGCGCTTTGTCCAACAATTGTTTTTCTAATGTTATATTTTGTAGAGAGCTGACTCTCTTTCTTTTTAACAATTGTATCTTTTTTAGCAATTTCCAGCTGATTAAAAGCGGCTGATTTTGAAATTGCTTTTGCAGTCGCTTTTAAAGCCACTTGTTCTTGAGACAAAAGTTTAAGCTGAAAAATTTGTCTTTTCATTATTTTTTTCGCTTTTATAACTTCAAGAACTCTTGCCAAAACAGGTAAAAAGTTTTTTGGATCATATGGTTTTAGAATAATGCCATCAATGCCAAGGTTTATGATATTTTTCATTTCATTAAGATCGTTCATACCAGTCACAACGATAATATGCTGTGATATGGATTGCTCTCTTATTTTGTTAACAAGCTCAAAACCATCCAAAACAGGCATCATAACGTCTGTAACGACTAAGTCAATATTTTTATTTTGATCCATCCATAATTCATAAGCTTCTTCACCGTTTCTAGCCGTAAAAATTCTTAAAAACATTTCTTTAAAAATAGACTCATATATGGCCAAAGTAAATTCGTCATCATCTACAAGCAATACAGAACTACCTCTGGCTAAACTTTTAACCTTTAAACTTAAATCATCATCCATTCATAATCCTCTTTTAACTCATGACAAAAACATAACTCATTCTACTCAGTTATTACTATATATTATCTTAGAGTGAGGTTTTTTAATCATTTTGCGACAATGTTTTGAAGAGGGGAAAATACTATTGGATTAAGGAATGGCTTAGAAGGGATATGGATTAGAGAGGGAATATATAAAGTGGCAAAGCCAAAGACCCTAAGGTCTAAAACTTAGTTTGCCAATGCCGCTTTTGAGGCTTCAGCCACTGCGCTAAACGCAGCTGCGTCGTTCATCGCCATGTCGGCAAGAATTTTACGGTCAAGTTCGATACCTGATTTGTGTAGTCCATTCATAAAAGTTGAATAGTTCATTCCATTTAAACGAGCCGCCGCATTGATACGAACAATCCACAATTTACGGAATTCTCGTTTCTTTTGTTTACGGTCACGGAACGCGTAGTACATTGAATGTTCTAATTGCTCTTTAGCTTTTCTAAAGTGCTTATGACGAGCGCCATAGAAACCTTTTGCTAATTTTAATATCTTTTTATGTCTTCTTCTACGAACAATACCTGTTTTTACTCTTGGCATATTTTTTCCTTTTTCTTTACCCAGACACTTACATGCTCAGGGTGCCACTCATTTTGTGGTCTTGCCCAATTGTTTAAAATTGGAGATTTATAAATCAGCTAAAATTAGCTAATCATAGCCTTGATGTTTTTTGCGTCTACTTTAGCGACAGTCTTAGGACTGTTTTGCCCACGACGAGTTTGAGAGTCTTGTTTAGTTAAAATATGACTTCTAAACGCTGTTCCACGTTTAACAGTACCATTTTTCTTAACTTTGAAACGCTTTACCGCGCCTTTTACCGATTTCATTTTAGGCATCGATGGCTCCTTTGTAAAATTCTTGGCATCCAACCAAAGTCGGAATTGAGATTGGAATTATACCCAAAAATTCTTTTTTTTTGCTATAATCTACTGATGAATTCAATTAAACATATAAATAACGCGCTAAAAGAGTTAGACGACGAAGTACAAACGATACTTCTAGATTGGAGCATTCCACTCAACGAAAAAGACAATTTAATGCTTCCCATTTTACAGCAAAAAAGAGTTTTAGACCAAACGTTAGAAGACTTGACGTACTTAAAAGAGCATCCGCCAACGCCAAATCAAGCTTGTGGCATCTCTAAATATAGAGATGACAATTAGTTTAATTCACGCGCTATCGCCTCCGCCACTCTAAAAGAGTTGGCGTATATGGTCCATGTATAAGGAACGCTTCCTCCAGTTGGCATAAACGACGCATCTGAGACGTAGAGGTTTTTTAGGTCATGAGCCTTACAGTTTTTGTCTAAAACGGAAGTTTTTGGATCGTCTCCAAATCTGCATCCACCAGCCACGAGATTTGGCGGAGGAGACGAGGAGATGGAGTAGTCAATCTCAACCGCGCCCATTTTTTTCAAAACCTCAACGGCTTTCTTCGCCAAACTTTCTCCAACCTTTAAATCATGAGAGTGTCCGTTTAGGTTTATGACTCCAACCGGCACTCCGTACTTGTCTTTCACGTTCTCGTCCACTCCCACATTGCAGTTGTCGGTCGGCAACCAATCGTTAAACACTTCAAAAGTCAGCACCCTTGACGTCGTTATGGTTTTATGAACTTTATCCACTAAAGCTTGACCCCATATCAAGCCTCCACTCTCGTCGTACATCTCTCTTTTGACGCGAGAGATTATGTTTTGATGTTCAAATAAAAAGTCAATCGTTCCGCCTTTGCGGGTTTCGCCATCCTCTTCATACTCATACCAATCTTGAAGAGAGCGATTGAAAAAAAGTCCCGTTTGCATAAGCTCTTTTTGTTGTCGCATCGTTAAGTTTTCAAATATAAATCTACCGCTCCCGCTCCCTCCGGCGGAGAAGATGAGATTTTTCCCCAGTTCCCCGCTAGAGTTTGCCAAACCGTTTGGAAAATGTCTATTTTTCGAATTTAAAAGCAAGCGAGAACTCTCTATGGCTTGAGCGGCTAAAACAAAGATTTTGGCTTCAATGGAATGGGAAAAACCATGTTTCGTATAGTAGTGGGCGTGAGTCACCTTACTCTTGTCGCTCACAAGTTTATAAACGAAAGCGTCCGTAATGATTTTAGCGTCGCACTTTTGCAAAAGAGCGGCTCTTGCGCTTCCTTTGGCTCCGCTAGAACATCCATAACTTCCACAAAAGTTTGAATAATAGCACCCCGCTCTGCCAAGCGCGTCGCCGCTCAAAACCGCGCGAGGAGTCGGCAAACTCTCAAAACCCAACTCAAAACAAGCCTTGTCGAACCATTTGACTACGCCGTTTGTTTCAAGTTCCGGATAGGGAAAATCAGGGCTTGAACGAGGTTCTTGACGTTTGTGTTTTATAACGCGACCGCTAACGCCGACGACTTTTTCAACCTTCGCGTAGTATGGTTCCAACTTTTCATAACTTATGGGCCAATCAACGACGTTGGCGCCTTTTATGTCGCCATACGCGCTTTTGAGCCTAAAGTCGTTTGGTTTCATTCTATGGAAATAACCACTCATGAGATTTGACGAGCCGCCAACCATCGACCCATTCCAAAAATTCCAGCCCGATTTTTCGCCGTCGTAAGTAGTGAACGTTCCATCTTTCGCGTATTCGTTTATGACGTGTTTTTGTTCATTGAGCGGCGGAGTGAACATGTCTCGTCTACTTACCCCAAGCTCGTCTTTGCTAAAATCTTTCTCGGCGTAATTTTCGCCTTTTTCCAAAACGACGACTTTAAACCCCGCGTTCGCCAACTCGTAAGCGATAGGCGAGCCACCCGCTCCGCTTCCGATAATACATACGTCATACATTATAGATACGCCTCTTTTGGTCTAGGATTCCCGCCTGTAAATTTGAGCCACTTCCATCCCGCTTCATTATTGTTCCCTCCATATATTGGATCGCCCAACATCGCTTCGAAAAGATAACTCGTCATCTCTTTCATAAAACTTCTCCCCCACTTTTTCTTAGAAATGGCGTTCAAGACTTCTTCTCTATCGCTAACGAGCAGTTTGACGTACGTTGTTTTGTACATCAGTACCGACTCTTCGTTGAGCCATTTAACGCCATTTTTTATAAACTTTTTATCTTCTTCACTTACGCGAGCGTGACGCAAAATAATCTCTATGTAGCGTGAAGTCTCTACTCCTAGTTTTTTCGCTTGAGGGAAAAGGTCGTTTTGCAGTACTCTAATCGTATCTTGAGAAGTTGTTACGCTAAAGAGTTCACAACCATTCATGACAAATATCGCGGTCGACAAGAACCCCGCTTTCAAAAAAATTCTTCGAGAATTCATGGTTTTAAATCCTCCTTTTTTAAAATTATACTCAAAAAGAGCGCGTTATTCGCGTAATGCAAAAAGTAGGAATAAGCTTTGCTTAGAAGAGCTATAATAAAAAATACATCATGACAGGCATACACTAAATTGGATAGATTAACAGCGAAAAAAACAGCTCGTTTAGCTGAAGAGTGCGATAAACAGTTTACTCTTAGTAAAGAAGTCAAACATGCGATAGCGGCCACAAGTAGAGAGGAGTTCGTTCCAGCGGGGTTTAGACAGAACGCTTATAAATTAGACGCCCTCCCCATCGGCTCTTCTCAATACATAAGTTCGCCTTTAACGGTTGCTAAAATGAGCGAGTATTTAGAATCAAAAGGCGCGGACAGGGTTTTAGAGATAGGTTGTGGAAGCGGCTACCAAGCCGCGGTTCTGTCGCATCTTTTTCGTGGCGTTTTTACCATTGAGCGAATAGAGTCTCTCATGTTGGAAGCGAAAATACGTTTTCGCGCTCTTGGCATTAACAACGTTCACACAAGAACCGACGATGGACAAAAAGGCTGGTCGCAGTACGCCCCTTATGATAGGATTTTGTTCTCAGCCACCGCAAAAGAGATACCCGCCAAACTTTTTGAGCAGTTGGCCGACGGCGGGATTTTGGTCGCTCCCATGCAAAAAGGCTCAAAGCAAATTATCACGAAGTTTAAAAAGAGCGGTTCGAAGATACAAAGAATGGAGTTGGAAGCTTGCGACTTCGTGCCCATACTCGACGGCGTTCAAAAATAGAGCCGGAACGATTCAGATATTAGATTAAACCTTTATGTTGTAAAATACGCTTAATCAAATAGAGGGTGGATTATGCAAGAGACATACGGGATTAGGTATAGCAAACCGAAGGTGGTTCTACTTCAAGACACGGGCATCGGCGTGGCTGAAAGCGCAGCCCGCACTTGTTACGACAGTTTTGAAAATAGTGAAAACGACGTCGTCAAAAAAATTGAACGCCAGATGCCCACGAGTGAGATGCTCGACGAACTCAACGAGATAGAAGACTCCAAACTCTTGGACGATTTGGCTTGGACGTATTTTCACCATTCCATACTCGAACACGCCAACCTTAGCTTTTTGATTCGTGGAACTTCTCGCGGCGTTTTGCAAGAACATGCGCGTCACCGTCTTCAAGCTATTAGCGTTAGAAGCACGCGCTACACCATGAGCGGAATTATCAACGCCTTTGTCGCTTCAAAACATGGAGGGGATAGGGAATTTTTCATAGACAAGGTGCTAGAATTTGACATGTTCGTGACCGCCGACGAGGATTACAATCGACTTGAAATTGGCGGCATGTACGATAAACTTGATTTTCAATCTAAAAAAGTTTCGGATTTTCACTCCATCGCCGTCGCTAAAAGTTCACTCCCTTTTGTGGAAGAGTTTGCCGGTAACCCGCAAAAACTCTACGAAGCGCTTCAAGCTGGAAAGAAAAAGCGCAACGTCGGCGACGCGTTTAAGCACATCGTCACGGACAACGTAAAAGTCGACATGGTAGTCACGTTCAATCTTAGAAGCTTAAAAAACTACTTTACTCTTAGAGATAGCGGAGCCGCGTTTTTTCAGATACGATGGCTCGCTCAAGAGATGATGAAAGCGACTCCAAAAAAATACTTAGATTTAATCATAAAACAAAAATAGGAGCAATGATGTTCAAAATATTACCATTAATGGCAATCATCTTTAGCGGTTGTTCAAACTTTACGCTAAACGCCACCGTATGCGACCAAATTTCTTCCGATGCCATGGCTACTATTCCTAAGGAGTGCCAAAACTACTCGGAGGAAAAAGCGCAAAAAGCGTTTGACAAACTCAAAGATAAACATGAAAGTCAAGACGACATAATTAAATTTTCAAAGGACGCAGATGATAAGCAAAATTGAAACGGCGCAGACTCTTTTAGAAGCCCTTCCCTACATAAAAAAATACGCGAATGAGACGTTTGTCATAAAATACGGTGGTTCGGCTCAAATAAATCCCGAACTAAAGAATAAATTCGCGCAAGACATTATCTTACTCTATCTCATTGGCGTTAAGCCCGTCATAGTGCATGGCGGCGGCAATAAAATCAATCAAATGCTCGATAAACTTCAGATAAAAAGCGAGTTTGTCGATGGAATGAGAGTGACGAGCGTAGAAGTCATGGAAGTCGTGGAGATGGTTTTAAGCGGAAGCATAAACAAAGAAATCACAACGCTTCTCAACATGCATGGAGGAAAAGCTTTAGGCATTACGGGCAAAGACGCCAACTGCATCTCAGCCGAGCCAAAAGCGGGTGGAAAGTATGGTTTGGTTGGCGAGATAGTCAATATCAACAGTGGCGTAATCGCAAAACTCCTTGAAGACAAATTTATACCGGTCATCGCGCCCATAGCGTCGGGAAACGCGGTGAATCATCCAGGCTTTAACATCAACGCCGATTTGGCGGCGAGCAAAATCGCGGTAGCCATGAAAGCTAAGAAAATTATCTTCATGACCGACATTGTCGGCGTTTTGGACAAAAACAAAAAGCTCTTAGAAACGCTAACGGAAAAAGAGATAGAAGCCTATAAAGAAGATGGAACCATTCATGGAGGAATGATACCAAAGGTCGACGCGTGTCTTGAAGCCGTCAATGGCGGAGTGGA
>CALDOC010000471.1 GCA_937914675.1 uncultured Sulfurimonas sp. | reverse complement strand
GTTCTAAGACTGAGGGAACGATTCTTGTAGGTTATCCATACGTCAATGGCAGTCCTGTTACGTATCTTGGAACAATTACGCCATCCGCAGGAGTTACATTAGATTCAAATGGCATGGCAAGTTTTTCTTACAATCCTCCAGCTAATCTAACTTATATAAAGAGTCTTGGTTACAACGGCGCCAAGTTTGTTTTTTACAGTTCTCTTTCTACAGAAGTAAACACTACGGTCGAAATGCTTTTTACTGATTTAAAGTATAATAATTATGTTTTGAAAGTCTTTCCAGAAAATAACGTGACAGTTTCTCAGGCTTCTGAGTCAAAAGTTATAGAATTATATCTTGAAAACAATTTAACTACTTTACCTGTGTCAAATGAGTCGGTTACAGTAGATTTTTTTGATGCGACTAAAGGTACTTTGAACGCCTTTAGTGGTTCAACAGACAGTAATGGGCATATAACGTTTAACTATACAGCCCCTTCAACTATAATAGCTCTTTCACCATTTGATATAAAATTTAAGTTAAGTAAAGACATCACTAATACAGTTTCCAAAACAATTGTCTTTGATAATACTATAACTTCTGATCCCAAATACGCAAATTATGTGCTAAAAGCGTACCCAGAAAACAATGTGACAATAACGACAAATTCACAATCACAGGTATTAGAGGTTTATTTAGAAGACAACGTAACCAAACTTCCCGTTTCGGGAGAAACGGTAATCGTAGAGTTCTTCGACGCGAGCCAAGGCGTCATGAGCGCGTTTAGCTCGACGACTGACTCGAGCGGTCATGTGGCGTTTAATTACACAGCGCCTAGCGATATAACTAAAATAACTCCTTTAAACGTAATCTTTAAGTTGAGTGGAGACGTGAAAGTTACCAATTCAACTATGATTTTATTTGATACGACGGTTCAAAAGCAAGATTACTCAAACTACAATATCACGTCGGTGCCAGCAGACGTAAACATCACGGCGGGCTTACAATCAAAAGTGATTGACGTTTATGTAGAGGATAATCGAACAACACTAGCTAAACCAGCGGTAGGTGAAGTGGTCACAGTTGATTACTTCGATGGAAGCAAAGGTACCATGAGCGCGTTTAGCGCGACGACGGACGCAAACGGTCACGTGGCGTTTAACTATACTTCAATTGAGAACGTGGTAGACACGACAGGATACACACTTACCTTTAGAATGGATAGCAATAGTTCAAAAACAGATACGACAAAGCTATTGGTAAATACAACAGTTCCAACCCAAGACTACTCAAACTACAACATCACGTCGGTGCCAGCAGACGTAAACATCACGGCGGGCTTACAATCAAAAGTGA
>CALDOC010000470.1 GCA_937914675.1 uncultured Sulfurimonas sp. | reverse complement strand
TCAATCATCCCGTCGATTGTCCCATTTGCGATCAGGCCGGAGAGTGTTCTTTGCAGGATTTTTACATGGATTACGGGCTTCACGAGGCGAAGGTGACCATCGCGGACAAGGTCAAACACTCCAAGCACGTCGACTTGGGTTCAAACGTCATGCTCGACCAAGAGCGCTGCGTTTTATGCGCTAGATGCACTCGCTTCACCGACAAAATCACGCACACTCATGAGCTTGGAATCGTCGGGAGGGGAGACGAAGCCAAAGTGACGACTATGCCCGGCCGCCCGCTCAACAACCCTTACGCCATGAACGTGGTCGATTTGTGTCCCGTCGGAGCTTTGACCTCAAAAGACTTTCGATTTTCCCAACGCGTTTGGTTTTTGCAGAGCGTAAACTCCGTCTGTCATGGCTGCGCCAAGGGGTGCAATATCTACGTCGACCACAACAAAATCAAGTATCAAGACGACGTGATTTATAGATTTCGCCCAAGAAGAAACGACGCGGTCAATGGATTTTTCATCTGCGACGCTGGACGACTTTCATACAAAGAGCTACAAGAAAACCGTCAAGAAACGCCACTGCTGAATTACTCTGAAATAGACGAAAAAGTGGCGCTTCTCAAAGCGAAAGAACTGATTCAAAGACACAAAAAAAACATAACCATCGTCGTGGACGCGAATCTCTACACTGAAGAAATCGAAGCGATTTTAGAGTTTGCCAAAAGCGTCAACGCGGAGGTTTACTCTCCGCTTGAAGTTTACATGGACGAATCGTTTAAAGACGACATGCTAAAAAGCGCCAACAGAGCGGCGAACTCTAAAACCATAGAGAGACTAAACGTCAAGACAAACGAGCCTGACTCTTGCGGACTTCTCATCAACTTCAATCATCCACAAGATTTTAGCGCCGACGAGAAGCTGAACTTTTTCACCCACAAACGAGGGAGTTCGGCGCTCACCTTGCCCATCGCCGCGTACAGCGAAAACTCGGGAACGCTCACAAATGAAGATGGCGTAACTCAGAGATGCGAAAAAGCGGTTTTTAAAAACAACCCTACTCCAACCATCTTGGAGTATCTCCAAGGGTTGCAATCATGAGCGCCGCAGCCGTCATAATCGCCATAGTCTCTTTCGCTCTTGGAGCTTTGTTGGCGCTTCTCACCATCCCCGTTTTGGTATGGTTGGAGAGAAGAGTCGCCGGACTGATTCAAGACAGACTTGGACCAAATCGTACAAACGTCGCAGGATTTCGTTTGGGCGGCGTCGTGCAATCTTTCGCGGACGTCGTCAAACTTCTGCTCAAAGAGGAGTACTATCCCTCGCACATAAAAACCGGAAAATGGCTCTTCATGTTGGCGCCAATCATCACTTTCGCAACGGCTCTTTTAGCTTTTATGGCCATACCGTTTG
>CALDOC010000469.1 GCA_937914675.1 uncultured Sulfurimonas sp. | reverse complement strand
ATAGAGTCAAAGAGTTAGGGATAGATTACTCTCAAGGTTATTATTTTGGAGAACCTAGCCCAGATTTAAAAGTGATCCAAACCTTTAAATCTTAGTAATTTATCGCAACTTTATAAGTTGGATCGTCTTCGGAGTATACGCAATGCGGACCGGCTTTTTTTAGTATGGCGCTGCAGTCGGCGCTTAAGTGTCTCAGCGTTAAGTTTTTACCGGCGTCTTCGTATTTTTTTGTAATGGCGTCGACGGCTTCAACGCCGCTAGCGTCCATGACTCTCGCGTTTTTAAAATCTATGACCACTTTTTGAGGGTCGTTCGCCACGTCAAAGTTATCCGCAAAGGTGCTTGCGCTTGCAAAAAAAAGTGGACCGTCCAATTCGTAAACTTTTGTTCCATCCTCTTCTATATGAGCTTTAGTCCAAATGCGAGCGTGCTTCCAAGCAAAGGCGAGAGCGGAGATGATGACTCCAGCGATAACGGCAATTGCCAAATCCTCAACAACCGTAATTATTGTAACCGTAAGCATTACAAAGGCGTCTGTTCGTGGCATTTTATTTAAACGCGAGAAACTTGACCATTCAAAAGTGCCGATGCTCACCATAAACATAATTCCAACCAAAACGGCGACTGGAATGGCGTTTAAAACGCCACTCATTGAGACGACTAGAATTATAAGTCCAAGCGCGGCGACAAATGACGAAAGACGACCGATACCGCCAGAAGTGTAGTTGATGATGCTTTGACCAATCATGGCGCAACCCGCCATGCCGCCAAAGAAGCCACAAGCGACGTTGCCAGTTCCCTGAGCAATGCACTCTTTGTTGGCGCTTCCTCGAGTGTTACTAAGTTCGTCTAAAACAGAGAGGGTTAAAAGCGACTCTATGATACCGACAAGCGCTACGATAACGGCGTAGGGAAGAACCATTAAAATGGCGTCAAGACTAAATAAATAGTGAGGAATTCCAAAGCTAGGAAGTTCTCCCGCATACTTGCTCATGTCGTCCAAACCGCTTAATAGAAGCGTATCGGCTTTAGTGAAGTAGACTCCAAGCGTTAAAAAAACAATCGCCACTAAACCAGCGGGAACGGCTTTTGTAACTTTAGGAAGCAGATACATGATAGCCATAGTGATGAGAACCAAAACGTACATCATATAGCCTTGTCCCTCGAAAAACTTAAACTGAGCGGTCGCGATAACGATGGCGAGACCATTGACAAAACCATGAATGGCGGGAGTGGGGACGAGACGGATAAATTTGCCAAGCTTAAGCAAACCAATGCTGATTTGAATGAGTCCAGCGATAACGGTGGCTAAAAGAATGTAGTTTAAAACACCCATGGCAATCGCTTCTCCAGCCATGCCTTGAGCGCTTAAAAGCTTATTCGCTTCAAGAGTTAAACCGACTAAAACGATGGCGACGGCGCCGGTGGCGCCGCTTATCATACCTGGTTTTCCACCAATGAGAGACGTGATAAGACCTAAAATAAAAGCGGTGTAGAGACCAACGATTGGGCTGACTCCAGCTATGAAACTAAAAGCTATGGCTTCGGGAACTAAGGCGACAGCGACGACTAGACCGGATAAAACGTCATTTTTGATATTGGCGGATGTATATTTTTTTAAATCAAACAATTGGGAGAAACCTTAAATGGAGAGGATTTTTAATTTTTCGCATTATACCTAAAGGGTCATGAGAGTTTACTTCTTCAAGCGTTGAAACGGTCTTTATAACTACATTTTTTACATAACTCTTCTATTGCTTTATTTTGAGAAAAACCTTTTATCATCTCTTGCGCTCTACTGGATTGGAGAACATCGATGAGAGGAGAGTCATGTAGATTTCCTAGGTTGATTACGCCTTCGCCATCCAAACAACATGGAACAACCGTTCCATTGGCCAGTATGCCGATGTGAGATTTGAGACCGTAGCAAGTGGCATGACTCTCATGGGTTGAATTTAACGAAGGCCATTCGAAATAGCTGTCAAAATGGAGTAAAACCTTTGCGTCCAGCCGTATGGACTTTGGACGAGTTTTATACACTTCCGATAGGTTGAGTTTTATGTTAAAGTGAGCGGAGAGTCTGTCAAACAATAGAGCGTTAAACTCCGTTTCGCTACAACTCTCATCCAAATTCCAAAGTCTTAGATTGATGAAAGGTTTGGGATAATTTTCTACTTTTTGTCTACATGTTTGCAATACCGCGTTCATATAGTCGTCAAAACTAAGATTAAGGTCATTTTTATTGTAGGCGTTTAAAGAGATATTGAGTTGTTTCACGGTCGGATGAAACATTGACCCATAAGGAGTCCTCTTTAAATAGTATCCACTCGTGGTAAGTTCAACGCGAAAGCCTTTTTCATAAGCTAAATCAAGATAATCTTTTAGGTTTGAAAGAGTAAGAGGGTCGCCCATCATGTGAAACGCCAATTCTTTAGTGTAGGTTTGAAGTTGCATGAGAATTTTGTCGAAAAACTCTAAATTCATCGTTTTGGTTGGCTGTAGTTTTGGTGGGCAAAAACTACAAGCGAGACCGCAAATATTTGTTACTTCTATGTGAACGCGGTTAAAATGCATTTGAAGGCCTTATAAACTTTATAACTTTTTATATTTATTTTATTAAAAAAGATATATAATGTTATCTAACAAATAAAAAAGGAAACATTATGAAACATGCATATTTATCAAAAACAGCCATTAACGAAGCTTTAGCAAGTCATGCAATCACAAAAAAAGAAGCTAAGAAACTAAATAAAAAAATAGATTGTCAAGCGTTTATATTTCAAACTACTCAAGCGTAGTTTGAAACCGTTACTTTAAAGACTCCAGCTGCTGAACCACTTTAACAGATTTGCTCTGTGCTTCCACTAGAGATTCTCTGTTTTTCGCAAGCACGTCTTCTGGCGCGTTTGCCACAAATCTTTCATTATTTAACATACCGCTTAATTTTTGTATCTCTTTTTGCAACTTCTCATCTTGTTTTTCTAGTTTCGCAATGATTGAACTTAAATCAACGCTATCCGTTGGTATAAAAGTTTCGCACTTGTCCGCAATGTCGCTTACCGCGTTTTCTATTTTGGCGTCTGTAAACTCTAGGACTTCCACTTTAGCGAGTCTCGTTATGAAAGGAAGCATCATGGCTTTGTCTTCTTTGCTAATTGAGTCTATTTTCACGAACGCTTTTTCTATCTTTTGATTTGCCAAGTCCACCAAAACTTTCGCGCGTCTAATCGAAACGATGGCGTCCATGATAATTTCAAATTTTTCTTCCTCTTTTCGTTGTTTTGTTTTAAAAGGATATTTTTTTATCATGATGGACTCGCCATTTTTAAGTGACGTTCCGCTAAGCTCATGATAGAGGTGTTCCGTGATAAACGGCATGAATGGGTGAAGAAGTTTCATAGCTTCTTTGAAAATCGCTCCAAGCTCCACTATGGAACCTTTATCCGCTTTAGATAGTTCAATTCCCCAGTCGCAAAACTCATTCCACAAAAATTTGTACAAGACAAGCGCCGCGTCGTTGAACTTGTACTCGTCAAGATTCGCGCGAACTTCTTTGGTTGCGAAGTTTAGGCGGCTCATCATGTAACGACCTAAATCGGTTTCAACGCAAAATCCAGCCAAATCGGGAAAAACGTCCACGTTCATTTGAAGATATTTGCTCGCGTTGTAAAGCTTGTTCGTGAAGTTACGATTTAATTCCAGCTTTTCCGCGCTCATTCTTATGTCGCGACCTTGCGCGGCGCTTATGGCGAGAGTGAAACGCAGGACGTCGGCGGAGTATTTGTTTATCATATCCAGAGGATCGATTACGTTGCCCTTAGACTTGCTCATCTTGTCGCCTTTTTCGTCGCGAACGAGGGCATGCAGATAGATGTGGTTAAATGGAAGCTGACCGTTGAAGTTTTCACCCATCATCATCATTCTAGCCACCCAAAAGAAAAGGATGTCAAAGCCGGTGATGAGAAGCGTGTTTGGATAAAAATCTTTCATGTCGTTTGATTGGTAGAGTTTGTCCATCTCAACGTCGCCATTTCCCCAGCCAAGAGTTGAAAATGGCCACAACGCGGAGCTAAACCAAGTGTCTAAAACGTCAGGGTCTTGCGTCACGTTTTTGCAAGCGCACTTTGGACAAGCTTTTGGAGCGTCTTCTTGAGAAACGAACTCATGCTCGCACTCGTCGCAGTAAAATACTGGGATTTGATGTCCCCACCAAAGTTGGCGAGAGATGCACCAGTCGCGAAGTTCGCCCATCCAAGAGTTGTATGAGTTTATCCAGTGCGGTGGAAAAAATTGCGCTTCGCCCGCGTTTGTTTTTTCTATGGATTTCTCCGCAACTTCTTTGCGAACGAACCATTGACGCGAGATGTAAGGCTCAACAATGTTCTTGCATCTGTAGCAGTGTCCCACTTGATGTTTATGGTCTTCTATCTTAACGATGAATCCCTCTTCGTCAAGGCGTTTAACGATAACGTCGCGAGCTTCCAAGCGCTCTAAACCTTTGAACTCTCCCGCGTAATCGTTTAAAATTCCTTTTTCGTCAAAAACCGTGATGAACTCTAAGTCGTGGCGTTTGCCAACTTCATAATCGTTTTGATCATGAGCGGGAGTCACTTTAACAACGCCCGTTCCAAACTCCATGTCGACGTGAGCGTCGGCGATGATAGCCACTTCGCGTTCTAAAAGTGGAAGACGAATTTTTTTGCCTATGAGAGCTTTATATCTCTCATCATCGGGGTGAACCATGACGGCGGTGTCGCCAAAGTACGTCTCTGGACGAGTAGTCGCCACTTCAACGCTTCCGCTGCCATCGGCAAAAGGGTAGGTCATGTAGTAAAACTTGCCATCATGGTCTTCGTGTTCGACTTCGATGTCAGAGAGCGCGCCATCGTGCGTGCACCAGTTTACCATGTAGTTTCCACGGATGATGAGACCGTCGTTGTAAAGATGAACAAAAGCCTCTTTCACGGACTTTTGAAGTCCCTCGTCCATAGTGAAACGTTCTCTTTCCCAAGCGGGGCTAACTCCCATTTTGCGAAGTTGTTGCGTCATGATTCCCGCAGATTCCGCTTTCCATTCCCATGCGCGTTTTAAAAAGGCCTCTCTTCCTATCTCCTCTTTCGTGGTTCCCTCGGCGAGAAGTTGTTTCTCCACGACGTTTTGAGTAGCGATTCCCGCATGATCCGTTCCCGGCTGCCAAAGAGTTTTGTATCCGTCCATTCTCTTGTAACGAGTGATGACGTCTTGAAGCGTGAACGTAAGAGCATGGCCGATGTGAAGGCGACCCGTGACGTTTGGGGGAGGCATCATGATTGAGAAATTTTTTCCCTCTTCTTGGATGGCTTTGTTTCCATCAATCTCGAAGTATTCGCGTTCTTCCCAAATTTTGTAGTATTTGTTCTCAGTTTCTTGTGGATTGTATCTGTTCTCTGACATTTTTAGCCTTTACATTTTGTAAATTAATTACGCGATTGTAGCTAAAATGAGGTGAGTGTTTACTTAGGTCGTGTGTTAGATGCTAGTTTAGGGATTAAGCGAAGTATACTACCCTAGAAAAAAGAAACAAAATTTTCCAAATCTTTATTCCAAAATAGCTAAAATAACAGAAGAAAATGAGACAAAAAGATCAAGATTTACAATAATATATGAGGTTGATTAAATATGAAGAAATCGGGAGTGGAAGTATAGGTTTTAAACGGATTAAGCGCCCTAAAGATGGTGTCAGAGGGGGGACTTGAACCCCCGACCCCCGGCTTATGAGAACTAATTAAGCTTCCTTTAAGTTTGTATACGCCATAAGGGATTGTGCTATTTCGGCAACTCTAAGTCAGGCAAAAATGAGGCACTTTTGAGGAAAAACCAAATCCTCTCATCATCCAATTACAATAAAAAATCCACAATAATCTCTCCATAAAACTCAACTAAATTCATAATGACTCAATTGTCATTATGAATATCTATCCGATCCAACTAATTTTTCAAACATATATTATCTATTAGTTAAATACTAATAGGAGGTTCAAGCATGAATCCAAGTGTAATATGTGTAGTAGCTAAATGTGTAGCTGTAGGTGTGGTGTTAGTTCTAAATGCTACAAAGAATAAAGAGGGACAGTATGCAACTTCTAATTAAAGAGTTAGTTGAGGGCATAACGGGCTCAATAATTACAAAAAAAGCTATCTCATTATGATAATAGAAATTCTCAAAAAGACAGATATTCTAAAAGTAACCAACCCCTCTCTACTTTGTTATCTCAATTACTCACTAGAGAGATTACCTCAAGATTTTGATTACTACAACCATACTGATGAGTATGGTTATTTTAGTGTAGTAACTACAGTAGAAGATATTACTAGCAATTACATTGAATTAAGTTGCTGTAAATTACCAAGTATGGAGGAACAACTATTTTGGGAGATGGTGGAGTTAGTTGAAATTTCAAAAAGTGATGTAGTTGAGATTTTAGTTAGAGTTGATACAGATAAATCAATTAGTATGATTATGGAGTCTAAAATACTTACAAATGAAAGTCGAAAAATGCTAAATAAATATATTTAGTAATTTGACATATTTTAATTGACATTTAGATAAATATATGAATGACATTTTAAATAACACCAAAACTCGTAAAATTTTCAATTTTTCATTAAAACAAGTCCATTTTTTGTCAAAAAATGGACTTGTCTTTGGTCTGAACTTTCTTACCATAAACGAGACAAAGCTGTCTTGCCCCTTATTAATAGGCACTTGTCAAAAAAAAGAAAGAATATAGTAATTCGCACTAAAATGCTACAAAT
>CALDOC010000468.1 GCA_937914675.1 uncultured Sulfurimonas sp. | reverse complement strand
CTCATGGTTGCCTTGTTAAATATATTCACTCCCGACTCGCCTGAGATAGTTGTGCGATCGGCTAAACTCAATAACAACTCTTTTTCGCTTGGAGTAAAACCCGATGACATGAATCTGATTTTAACGGACCTTGGAGAGATGCGATTGGAGCTTGTATTGGAGTCAAAGTATAAAAGCTTGGAAACTCCCACTAGAGTGAGCGTAGAGCTCAACCTTGATGGAATTGGGACGTTTCCATTGGATTTAACAAGTCAAGTTCAAACGAGAGATCCAATAAGTAGCGACCATCACCGTAGCGTTAATAAAGTGGGAAAAGTTCTAGAACGGATTAAAGGACAAACTAGAAGCATACGCCAAATATGCAAAATAGTGGATGACGTTCAATCATGCGCCATCGTCAGAAAGAATAGCGTTAGAACCATTGACCTTGATCTACATTTGAATGAAGCTGCCTTTAACGCGCTCTGGGAAAACGCTTTAGACGTAATGGGTAACGTTGTTGTGAACATTGCCACAGACTCGAATTTGCCAGCCGTCCAATACCAACTTCCGGTAATTTATCTTCACTCAGCGAACCAAATAGCTTCAAAATCAATCAAATCGCGCTCTTCGACGTCTGATGATCTTGATAACTCTCAAGTAACAAATTCAGGCGACTCGGAATACATTTCTCATACGACCACCACCTCAGCCACGACAACGACAAATAGCAGTGGGCAAGCGAATTCGACGCAAACCCAAAACGTTGGCGTTACTATGAACAATGAAGAGTCTTCGATGGCCACCATGAGTTTGTCAGTATCCTCTGGAGCCAACGAAGACGTTGACAATACTCAATTTGGGGTGAGTTTGGATTCCGATGGTGGCACGATTTGGAACATAAATGAAAGCGTCAGCAACACTACCGCTAGAAGCGTTACTAAAAATAGAGCGACAATAAAACCTAGATCTCAATCCTCGGCTTATAACCCGCAAGATGAGATGGTTTGGACATATTGCGCATCTGAAGGTGGTACGTGTTCACTTTGGGGTAAAACGGTAGGAAGTTCTCAGGTGAGATACGGTAATTCTGATGGTGGCTGGGGTTACAAAGCAATAACCGGAAGCGTGGCATGTAATAGTAGTATCTGGGGAGATACAGCCCCCAAAAAGCATAAAACTTGTGAATACCTTGCAACGCCCTCTTTTGCACCCAAATGGAGTTCGACCGTAAATGAAAACCAAACCTTTACACTAGTGGCACCTGAAGACGTCCGCTTTGGCTTTAATGCTGATTGGTCAGTAGCTCATGTTTCTGGCAATGTGGTTTGTAATAAGGCAACATTTGGTGATAACTCAAGTTCAGGAAAAACTTGTGAAACAATGGTTGACATAGGAACCCCACCGCTAAATTACGAGTACGTACACTGTGCGGAGGAGGGACAAAGATGTGAATTTAGCGGCTCCGCCGTAGTGAGGTATGGTTATGCGGCAGGAAGCGCTCTTTTCTACGTATACAATATCGCAAGAGACGGAGTAACCTGCAACAACGCGATTGCCGGCGACCCTCTCCACAACGTTCCAAAGAGTTGCGACTATATACGTTATATAGATCCAAATACAAGACAAGACGCTAGCAGTAAAATTTGGTCAACTAAAGAGTCAGAAGAGGTTGGCGCGGCTGAAAAGGTATTGGTTGAAATAGAGAAATCCAAAGACAAGAAAATGTTCTTGTATTGGGGCTTTGAGTTTGTTGCGGAAATTTCCCTTAGCGGTGAAGCTGGCTTAAAAGTTAACGCTTACCTAGATAGCGCCT
>CALDOC010000467.1 GCA_937914675.1 uncultured Sulfurimonas sp. | reverse complement strand
TTATCTCAATGTTGCGTTCGAATGGAATCTCGTTTGGCGACATGACGATACAAAAGCCCACGTTTGAAATCGACAAACTGTTAAACGGCGAAACCGATTTAAAATCTTTTTATTATTCCAATGAAACTTACGCGTTGGACAAACGGGGCATCGAATACGACATTTGGGATCCCAAGGATTATGGATTTGACTTTTACAATGATTTGCTGTTCACGTCAAAAAAAGAGTTGAAAAACAATCCTCAAATGGTGGAAAACTTTAGAAGCGCCTCTTTAAAAGGTTGGAAGTACGCGTTTGACCACATAGATGAAACGGTGGCCATGATACTGCTAAAGTACAACACTCAAAACAAATCCTAGGGCGCCTTGCTTTACGAAGCGAAAATACTAAAAAAACTTGCGTACGCCTCGGACGCCAAACTTGGCGCGATAGCGAAAAATAAGATTCAGAGGATAATGGATCTATACAATATTTTGGGTCTCTATAAAAACAAAATAAACATTGATAAATTTATTTATAAAATTCCACATAAGTTTTATCTAACGACTGAGGAGACTCGTTATCTAAAAGATAAAAAAAGCGTAAAAATGTGCATAGACCCCGACTGGATGCCTTTTGAAAAAATCGACAAAGGGCGGCATATAGGAATGGTCGCCGATTTTTTTGAACTTATCAGAGAAGAAGCGAGGATGAACGTAGAACTTGTCAAAACAAACAGTTGGGATGAGTCGATAAAGTTCGTAAAAGAGAGAAAATGTGACATTTTGTCTTTGGCCATGTCGACGCCAGAGAGAGAAAAATATCTTAATTTTACGGACTCTTACCTAAAAATACCTCTCGTCATGGCGACAAAAACAGAAGTTCCCTTCGTTAATGATTTCCACATGTTGACGAACAAAAAACTTGGGATTCCCAAAGGTTACGCTTTTGCAGAACTATTGAAAGTGAAATATCCAAATTTAACAATAGTCGAAGTGAAGAACATAAACGATGGACTAAAAAAGGTGGTTCAAGGAGAGTTGTATGGATACGTTGGGACGCTAGCGAGCATAGGCTACGCCTTTCAAACAAACTTCACGGGCGAGCTTAAAATAGCGGGAAAATTCGACGGCACTTGGGATTTGGGAATTGGAGTGAGAAACGACGACCCCGTCCTGTTCAACATCTTGCAAAAAGCGGTAAACGCCATAGACAAAGACGCTCGACAAAAAATACTCAACACGTGGCTGGCGATCAATTACGTGAAAGAGACTGACTACGC
>CALDOC010000466.1 GCA_937914675.1 uncultured Sulfurimonas sp. | reverse complement strand
CAAGCTCAACAATTATGGAATATTCAAACATTAGGTACAATACGATTCAGATAGAAAATAAGCTTTTTAATAAAAAAAACATACTTATTAAAAGTATGTTTGACATGCTTGTCGCTTTTACGACTCTGCCGCTATTTATAATACTCCACTTGATGATTACTTTTGCCATCAAACTCAACTCAACTGGAGCGGTATTTTTTAAACAGCATAGACTTGGCAAAGGTGATAATGATTTTGTGTGTTATAAATACAGAACCATGTATGAAAATTCAGATAAAATATTAGAAGACTATCTTCAAGAAAATCCAGATGAAGCCCAATATTATAACGAGTATCACAAATACAAAAACGATCCTCGCATTACAAAAGTCGGTAAGATTTTGAGAGCTACGTCTTTAGATGAGTTGGCCCAGTTGTTAAACGTGATAAAAGGTGACATGAGTCTTGTGGGACCTCGTCCCTATATGCTAGGCGAATCCGATAAGCTTGGAGGCAAGAAACACTTTATTCTAAAAGTAAAACCAGGAATTACGGGCTTATGGCAGGTGAGTGGAAGAAACAATCTTACATTTAAGGAAAGAAATGAACTTGAAGTTTGGTATATTAAAAATTGGTCATTGTGGGATGACTTTGTAATTCTAATTAAAACCGTTAAAGTTGTTTTAAATAAAGTTGGAGCCAAATAATTAAAAAATCACGGTTAATTATCTTTCTGTACAATACAAACGCTATTAACCATACGAAAAGGTCTTATATCATGAAACATTTATCAAAAACTAAACACTTTCTTTTGTTCATGATGATGTTCTTGCCTCTCACCTCTTTCTCTGGGGAGCTAAAAAGCGCCTACAAGCACTCGCAAACCGTGAGCGTCTCCGCGTATAACTCGCTCGCGTCTCAAACAAAAAAAGGCAATCCCGCACTTGCCGCTTGGGGTGACGTACTCAAACCGGGGATGAAAGTCATCGCCGTGTCGAGAGACCTGCTGAAAAAAGGCTTGACGCACAACAAAGAGGTTAAAATCGAAGGATTGAAAGGAACTTACAAAGTTGTGGATAAAATGAACAAACGATGGAAAAACAAGATAGACGTTTACATGGGAGTAGATGTAAAGGCCGCTAGAAAATGGGGAAAACAGACCCGTAAAATTTATTGGAACTAAAATGAAAACAATACTACTCGTACTCCTAACTCTAGTTACAATCGCGTCCGCAAAATACGACAACTGCGAATTTCAAAACAAAGATTATATAGACGTTTGCGAAAAAGTCGTAA
>CALDOC010000465.1 GCA_937914675.1 uncultured Sulfurimonas sp. | reverse complement strand
AAAAAACCTAAACCGCCTGAATATATTTTTAACGCTTGATCTATCGCAAACTCCATAGAGAAGTAAGCGACGCTTGTACTATATTTGTCATTGATGTCATAAGAGTGAAGTTTCATTTTTTACCTTAAGAGTTTTCTAAATTTTTATATAAGATTACTTTGCCTAATTCAACGCCTGGTTGGTTGTAAGTATTGACCTTAAACATGGTTCCTAAAAGAGACGTGAGAAGCTCATAATAAACTATCATGGCTCCTATGTTTTCTTCAGATATAAAATCTAAAGTAATTAGATCGGAATTCACTCCTGATTGGATTAGACTTTCCATCGTGGCGTCGCACTGGGCATTAATCAGAGCGTTAAAACTTTTGTTGTTGATAAAGTTTGTTTTTTCTATGCCCTCTAACGTAATATCGGGAATGGTTAAATTGTTTTTAAAATCGTTTATTTTAATAAAAGTGACGCTTTTATCTTTTGGACCTTCTATAATCAACTGTAAAAAAGAGTGCTGATCTACAGAGCCTATGATTCCTATGGGAGTAAGTCCAACTCGCTCTTCGCATCCATTTAATTTTCCTAAAGACTCGCCCCAAAGTTGAACGTACCACTTTGTCAAATCCTCAAGTCTATCGGCGTAAGAGAACACTACGTTTATGCTTTGAGTTTTTGAGTTTTCATATAATGAGTACGCTTTTTCCAAAAGATGAGACTCTCTATTTTCAAAAAACCTCGTTATAAAATCTCCCGCGCCATTCAACAATAAACTCATGTCGTAACCAGCCATTTGAAGTGGAACTACGCCAACGGCGCTTAAAACGGAAAAACGACCGCCTACGTTGTCGGGGATGTTAAATTCATGAAGCTTATGATGCTTTGCAAATACGGAAAGCGTCGAGTCGTTGTCCGTTATGGCAAAAACGCGATTATTGTCGGCGCCGCTTAAATCTAAACTAAAATAATTGATAATCGTCTTAAAAATAGACGTAGTTTCTATGGTTCCACCGGATTTGGATATAATGAAAAAACAAGCTTTTTCTTTGTTTACTTTGAGTAGGTTTTCGCTTATCGCGATAGGGTCGGAATTTTCAAAAAATATCATCTCTTTGGCGCTTGGAGTGATTGGACGGAGTATGGAGTTTATGGCTTTTATGCCTAAAGTCGAACCGCCAATTCCTATGACAACTATTTGAGAAAAAGACGAAGCGTCTATGGAGTTGGCAAGTTGAACAAACTTTTGTGATAGAGTGGGTAATTTATAATACCCCACTTTATCACTCTGCATTTCTTCTTTTAAGGCTTCAAAAGAATCTTTCATTTGTCTCTCGCCACCCTGGGTAGGGGCGAAGTTTGAAGAGAAAGAAAGCATTATTTTGTTCCCACAAGCTTCACCATGTCTACAAGTCTTGAACTATAACCCCACTCGTTGTCATACCAAGCTAAAACTTTTACGGTTTTGCCGTCAACGACGCTCGTCATGTCGGGAACGTAGGTTGCGCTATACGTGCTACCTATGAAATCACTAGAAACTCTCTTGTCAAAATCCACTTCAAGCAAGCCTAAAAAGTTGCCCTCGGAAGCTTTTACCATGGCGGCCGTAATATCTTCAATAGTCACGTCTTTGGCTAAGTTCGCGGTTAAATCGACTACGGAAACGTCTGGAGTTGGAACTCTCATGGCGTAACCATTAAGCTTACCTTTTAATTGTGGCATAACCAAACTAATCGCTTTCGCCGCTCCCGTCGTCGTAGGTATCATGTTCACGGCTGCGGCGCGAGCGCGTCTAAAGTCGGAACTATGTTTTACGTCTAAGATGTTTTGATCGTTAGTGTAAGAGTGAATTGTAGTCATAAGACCATTTACAATTCCAAACTCATCATCCAAAACCTTGCAAATAGGCGCTAAACAGTTTGTCGTACAACTCGCGTTTGAGATAATCGCTTCGCCCTTGTACTCATCTGTATTTATGTTAAGTACGTAAGTAGGCGTATCGTCTTTTGCGGGCGCCGACATAACGACCTTTTTAACGCCGCCAAATAAGTAATCTTGACAAGCCGCCGTTGTCAAAAATTTACCGGTACACTCTATAACCACTTCCGCCCCAACCGAACCAAATGGAACGTTCTTTGGATCTCTGTCGCTAAATATTCGAACGCTTTTGCCATTTATTTCAATAGTGTCCGCATCTATGATTTTTGCGTCTATGCCTTTATGAACCGAATCATATTTTAGTAAATATTCAAGCATCTCGGGCTTCGAAGTCGTATTTAAAGCGACAAGCTCCATATCATCTCTCATACTTACAATCTTTGTTACAATTGAACCTATTCTACCCGTTCCGTTTATAGCAACTTTTAATGACATACTCTTCCTTTGTGAAACTCTTTTTAATTTAAACTATTATATCACAACTTATTTTCTATTTAAATACTATCTGTACCAATTTTGAGCACTTTTATAATTTATAACCTACCATAGCGCTTCTTTACTCAGTAGTTGCTTGTTTTTTTTGAACATTAAACGCATATCGTCTAAATTGTCGTTCTAAGTAAGTAAATTTTTTCTTACTAAAAAATCTAGAGAACTCACGAGTTACGTATCGAAGTTTGAATTATACGAGAGAAAGTTTACGGGAAGACGTTCGAGGTTGATTCACAGATGATAAAAGCTATCATCTGCAAAAAAGTTATTTAGATTTTATTTGATTATAAAGGGAGTATCTATCGCCTAGCACTTTAATGTCACTTATTTTGCCATCTTTAATAATAAAAAAAGAGGCTCCAGAATAGCTAATCCTATTGTTTGTGGGTTCATAATCAAACAGTTTGCCTTTATGCGTTCCATTATAAGTCACGTATACAGCTACTTGTTGTTCTTCACCAACTACAATTTCAGGCGCATGATACAGATTTGGGAACGCGCTTATGATAGTATTTGCATACTCTTTAAATTGCTCAATTCCTACTGCGTCAATACCAATTGAACCATGAAATTTTAACCCGCTACTTAAAATAGTTTCGGCTAATTGGAACTCTTGTGAATTCCACATTTCATAATATTTGAGTACAAGCCTTTTGTTACTGGTTGTCATTTATATTTAATCCTCCAAAAATTTATGTTTACACGGGAATTTTTCTATGTGACCAAAATCATCATCATCAGCCGAATAATCTTCAGTATCAAATATTTCATCATAACCCATTTTAACGAGCTCAGCGTCTATCGCTTCACAAAATATGCCATTTTTTTTACTCATACTTAATATACGTTCAATATCTTTAGGCGTTACGCCACTCAACTCTAATGCAAACTCAAGACTTTTAAAAGTCATCTCTTTTCTCTATACAAATTAACTGTAAACACTACAGTTATATTATGAAATACATAATATAATTGGCATATAAATGCGACTAAAGCAATCAATAACGGATTAAAGTTGCTAGAAATTCATTTGAAAGTCTATTATTCTTCAGGTTTCTCTGTATTTTCATTTTCAATGCATAAATCTTGCTTTTCATAACAAAGTTCTTCACAAGATTGAACGTTGCTCTCAGTGCATTTTGCAAAACAAATTTCTAATTCTTCACCACAGTCTTTCTTTATTTCTTCTGCAAAAATTATATTTCCAAATATATAACTCATAGCAAACGCTAGCACAAATATTTTTTTCATTCAAGTATCCTTGTTCTTACTTAATTTAGAGCTAAGACTCTTATGTTAAGATACCCTTTATATACTTTTGTAAGTTCTATAAAAAGTGTTATTATGTTTTAAGATTAATAAACCTTAAAACAAAGCTAAACTTCTTGTAGAGGCGATATTTGGCGATATTCTCTACAAGAGATTTTTTTCTCGATTTGACTTAGAATTATACTCTCAGTTTAAATTTTTTTTGCTAAATCCAATCTTAAAACCATTTAGATTTCAAGCCATTCATCCCCAATTTTTTTTTAAATTAAACTTCAAGAGTTACGCAATGGGATTACGTATGTAAGCAAGTTGTTTTTGTGTGGATTTATGCAGGCGTTGTGGGCTTATGTCAAACGAACGGGGTTAAAAGCTTATCTCTATTTGAGATAAGCTTTTAATTTTCTAAAATGATTTTCAAAGTGATTTCTCAACTCCTCATAATCGTAACTTTCTTCGTTGAGCGCTTTTATTTCAGCGATAGCCGCCATTTTTGCTATCGCTTCAAAATGTAAAGTTAAAGACGTACTTTTTAAGTCATGAAAAACTCTTTGCATTTTGTCATAATTTTTCTCAGTCAAACTATCATTGAGCGTCGTTAATAATCTTTCGCCACTATTGACATAGCTATTTAATAATTTCATAACTACCGTTTGAGGAAATTCCGTACTTTGTAGAGTCTCTTTTATCGCTTTTTTTATATCCTTTTTTGTAACCATTCAGCACAACAAAAAGTGTAATTTAAATCATCATCATAATA
>CALDOC010000464.1 GCA_937914675.1 uncultured Sulfurimonas sp. | reverse complement strand
TATTTTGGTGTAAAAACTGTCTAAATATGTCAACGCGACCAAGAATCACTTTTAACGAAGAGGGTGTGTGTAACGCTTGTCAATGGCAGGATGAAAAGCGGACTATGGACTGGACTCCTCGTAAAAACGAACTTGAAACGCTACTAGACGCTAATCGTACTAAAAGTGGAAATTTTGATTGTATCGTTCCTGTAAGCGGTGGTAAAGATGGCTCTTACGTGGCTTACACGCTTAAGCATAAGTATGGAATGAATCCTTTGACTATTACCGTAAAACCCGCTCTCTCCCTTGCGATAGGCGATAAAAATCTAGATAACTTTATAAAGTCTGGATATAACCATATTCACGTATCGTGTAATCCCATTGTCTTAGATAGGTTAAATAAATATGGTTTTATTGAAAAAGGTTTTCCGTACTATGGTTGGCTGATAGCGATAATGACAGCTGTAATAAAGTGTGCGGTTAATTTTAAAATACCTTTAATCTTTTATGGCGAAGATGGAGAAATCGAATACGGCGGTTCTACAGAAAGTAAGAATAGAGCGCTTTATGACATAGAGTATATGAAAAGAGTTTACCTTGAAGGTGGGCATGAAAAAGTTTTTGATAAAATCAAAGCGGATGGCGATATCAGTGATGCGGACTTATCTTTTTTTCAGTTTCCAAAAGAGAAAGAAATATCTGAAGTAGGGCTCTCTTTTGCTCATTGGTCGTACTTTGAAGGATGGGATTCTTATAGAAACTACGTCGTTGCAAAAGAACACTGTGGGCTGATTGAAAAAGAAGATGGCAATCACGATACGTTTACAAACTTTTCACAAAATGATCAAGCATTGTATGCGTTGCACGCTTATATGATGTATCTAAAGTTTGGATTTGGTCGCGCTACGCAAGACGCCGGTATCGAAATTCGTAGAGGTTCCATGACAAGAGACCAAGCTCTTAATCTTGTAAAAATGTATGACAACTCTTATCCTCATGACCTGATTAGTACTTATTTGGAATACTATGGAATGAGTCAAGAAGAGTTTGATAGCGTACTTGATAAGTATGCGAATAAAGACCTGTTTGAAAAAATAGATGGCGCTTGGGAACCAAAATTTGAAGTCGGAGAAGAAGTGACTTTATGAAGATCGTAATCGTTGATTATGGGATGGGAAATATACATTCCATAACAAGCGCGTTAAAATATATTGGAGTCCAAGAGGTTGTAGTATCTCATAAGAGTGAAGATTTACAAAGCGCGGATAAGCTTTTGCTTCCAGGGGTAGGCGCGTTTAATCAAGCAATGATAAATATACAAAAACTTGAACTAGACACCGTGTTAAAAAACTTAGTACTGATAGAAAAAAAACCAATTTTAGGCATATGTTTAGGAATGCAACTCCTTTGTGAGAGTAGTGATGAAGATGGACTTCATAGTGGACTCGGCTTCATTAAAGGTGATGTCCGTAAGTTTGACATATCGCCTCTGAGCGTACCTCACGTAGGTTTCAACCAAGTAAAAGCGCCTGCAAATTCTAGACTTTATACTGGACTTGAAGAGTTAAGTGATTTTTATTTTACGCATAGTTTTAGGATGCAGAGCGGTAGTCCTATAAACGCAGGGATATGTGAATATGGACAAGAGTTCATAGCAAGCTTTGAGCTAGACAATATAGCGGGAACGCAATTTCATCCAGAGCTAAGTCAAACGAATGGTTTGAAAGTTTTAGAAAATTTTGTGAAGAGTTTTTAATGCTAAGAAAACGAATAATTTTTACGCTTATTTATGAGAATGGGTTCTTTCATCAGAGTCGTAATTTTAGACTGCAACGAGTGGGAAACATAAGGTGGCTAGAGAGAAACTATAAGTTCCAAAGCGTAGCCTTTTCTTTAGACGAGTTAATAGTGCTTAACGCTTCTAAAGAAGATAAAGATATGCAGAAATTTGCGCAAACGTTAAAACGCTTAGTAGATAACGTTTTTATTCCAATCGCTGCTGGTGGCGGTATACGAAGCCTTGAAGACGCTAAAACGTTGTTTGACAATGGAGCGGATAAAATTGTTTTAAACAGTGCTTTATTTCAAGACAGAGAGCTTGTAAAAGCCTTAACGACAAAGTATGGTTCACAAAGCGTTGTAGCCTCAGTGGACTATAAAATAGTAGAGAACAAAAGAATGGTCTTTATAGAAGATGGTACTTTAGATACTGGTAAGGAACTACAAGTTTATTTAAAAGACTTGGAAGGTCTTAACGTTGGTGAACTATATCTTAATTCAATTGATCAAGACGGTACAGGGTTTGGATACGATACTAACGTAGTGGAAGAACTCTTTACGAGTCTAAAAGCACCTCTCATCATCGCAGGTGGCGCAGGAAATGAAAAGCATCTGCTAGAGGGCTTGAAAATAGAGAGCGTTAGCGCCGTAGCGACTGCAAATCTTTTTAATTTTATGGGTGATGGATTACCCAACGCAAGAAAAAAAATACTTGCAGAAGATATTAATCTAGCATCTTTCGTTAATAAAAGTCTCTAAACCAGAGATGTAAATATCGCAAATAGAGTGCATCTCCGTTACAAGAATTTTATCAAGTTTTTTGATATGTCTTTTCTCGTTTTTTAAACCTTTTGCGTTAAAAAAGTCAATAACGGTAGGGATGGCCATTTGAAAATACTCTTGGAAGACATGGGTAAGGTTGTTAGACTCTCTTCCTATCATTTTCATGATTTGTGAAACTACGCCTAATATATCATAGAGGTAGCCGTCAATGTTAAACGAAGTTGGAGCGCTCTCAAAATCATCAATAATTTTTTTAACTAATTTTGCATTTTTTAGACGCTTTTTAAGAGACATGACGTCATCCGGCGAGAGTCTTTGTTTTGAATGTTTTAAAAATACTTCTTCAAATCCAGCAAAGAGCACTGTTTTGTCTATATCTTCTAGTTTTGCCGTATCAACGTCTTCGATGCGTTTAGGAGTTGCTTGATTGAGCATTGCGCCATCATTCATGTTGTAGATAGTTTGTTGTTTTGTCTTTAGCATAGGTATTCTTTGGTAAAGAACTTGAACGGAAGAGTGAAGCAGTCCATTAGTGTAGACGGTTTCTCGAAAATTTCCTTCAACCGGTAAAAGGTTGTTTATAAAACTCATGTCTTGTTGCAGTTTTGATTTATCTTTCATATCTATGTTTTGCGCTTCTAGGTGATCACTTGAGTGCGTCGCTCCCGTCTCTTGGTCAACCGCAAAGTTAAGACCAAGAAGATAGGTGTCCGTTGTATGCATAAGCAAAGAAAAGAGTAAGGAAAAAGAGCCAACGCAAGGCGTTAAAAAGGCGCCAAAATCCTTAAAATAGTATGTATCCTCTTCAAAGTAAAAGATTTGTTGTTTTGTGAATTTCTCTCTTACCAATGAAGAAACATGAGAACCAAAAACAACAATGGCGTCTTTGAGAAATACCTTTGTATCTATGTTCTTAAAATGTTCACTAGAGATGTCTTGTCCATCAATATGCGTGAGTATGTCTGGCTTGATATTATGCTCATGCAAGGTGTTGATAACTGCGGAAGCCGCGATGATGATGAATTTTTTATGATTTTCCTTCACCCATTCTATATTTTGCTTAAACGCAGGTCCAGCCCCTAAAACAAGCGTCGGTTTGTTTTTAGTGATAGGATTAATCAATGGAATATCCAGGTTAAGAATATTATACCCATCGTTTATATATTCAAGAGGTTTCAAAAATTTATCGAGTGACATTTTGTATGGAAAAAAGACAAACGATTGAGTTGTGAGGGCATTTTGTATATGCTGTAGTTTATTATTTGAATAGCCTGGAAAGAGTGAATATTTCAAATATCTATTGTCGTAAAAAGTATTTTGTAAATAGATCTTCATAGTCTGAACAAACAGGTTTTCAGTATCCGCAACGGAAAAGTAGAGAGTAGCCTCTTTGCCTAGTTCGTAATATTTTGTAGTAAAAAGAGAGAGCTTGAAGATTTCTAAATTATCTTCGATGATTAAATACTCTTTGGCTCGTATTTTTTCATGAATCATTGGAATATGTAAACCTAACTGTACCCCAACAAACATAAATTTGTTGATTTCTTTCATCGGGTTAGCAAGATTTAAGTGCTCAATATAGTAGCGCATAAGCGGTAGCATACCAACCAATAATTTTGGCGCGCCACCTGTCTTTTCAAATTCTTCATCCGTAAAATTATAGAGAGGGTAGCCTTCAAAACATGATTGTTTCTTACTGTAAGTAACACGGTTAGTTATTTGTTTTGAGATGTTATTAGAATTTTGGTTATAAGTATAATGACCTGTTTTGAGGTTTTTTATATCAAAATAACCATCAATATACTCTAACGAGTACTCCTCTTCATAATCACCCCTTGTAACGGCTAAGTCAAGCGTAGAGATGAGTTCTATGAGATGTTTATGCGTATTTGTAAAGTATTCTATATTTTTTGTATAAGTCTCTACCGCTGCGTTTTCTATTGATTCCATATTGATTCCATGTAGTAAATTGTATTCATTATAAAGTAAATCCATCGTCAACTATAATATTTTGTCCATTGACGTAAGCGCTCATATCGCTGATAAGATAAACAAGCGTTCCCTCAAGGTCAGCAGTATCTAGCATGCCTTTGTTGAGACACTCTTGTTTATAGTTTTGTAAAAAATGTTTGTCTTGAGCGTCTTCTATGCCACCGGGGCTTAGAGCGTTGACTCGTATGTTCATTCCTTTAAAATACTTTGCCATGTATTTTGTAAGATGAATAAGCCCAGATTTGATAGCTGCGTATTCTACGGGCATAGTCATTTTTGTACCCTCATAAACTTCAAATTTAGGGGCTACCACGCCATAAATAGATGATATGTTGATGATGTTCCCATAGCCTTGCGTTTGAAAGTAGCGAGCGAATTGTTGAGAACAAGTAAAATAACCACCAAGGTTAAGTCCTAAGTTCTCTGTGAAATCTTCATACTCAACGTCAAAAAAAGCTCTTGCGTAATTTTTATTGCGGGGATAAGCGTTGTTTACAAGCGCGTCTATCTTTTTATATTTTTGATCTATATACTCTATGGCGCCGTTTATAGACGTTTTTGAAGTTATGTCAAGTTCTACAAAATCAACGTTGCTCGTTTGTAATTCTTGTGATAACCGCTCTTTAACGCCTCTGCCTAAAGTGGCGTTAATATCTGCGATAATAGCTATACCGCCATTTTTTACAACCGCTTTTGTAAAAGCTTT
>CALDOC010000463.1 GCA_937914675.1 uncultured Sulfurimonas sp. | reverse complement strand
CAAAAAAGCTTTTTTTGTAAGGAAAACGCCCCAGCAAAACAAACTCTTCGACCCTGATAAAATTGTCATAAATCTCCAGTTTCGCCGGAATGTAAGAGATGGTTTTCGCCTTTTCTTTGAGAGAGAGTTCTTCTACGTTTCGCGCGTTTAGTTTTATCTCGCCTTCGTAAGGAACGAGTCCGCAAATCGCTTTCGCCAAAGTGCTTTTACCCGAACCGTTCGCGCCTAAAATGGTGAGATGATTTTGTACCTCCAAAGATACGTTTTGCAAAATCACTCTGTTTTGAAAAGAGCATTTAACGTTTTTTAAATTTATCAAGTTTACGCGCTTTGCTCAACGTAAAGATACTTTTGAAACTCTATAAACAAAGCGCTTAGCTTTTTAGCGTCTCCCAAGACGTTTAAAGCATCTGCAAAAGATTGGTACTTGTTTGTTAGCAAAACAGGCAGTTTCTCTTGCGCTAACTCTTCAACGCCGCTCTCTACGTATTTGCTGAGCACGAACTCTATAAACTCTTCTTGCTCTTTGTTTAAGATGGCAAAAATGCTCTCTTTCGCCGCGTTTACTCTCGCTTCTCTCGTTATGGGCTTTACGTCGCCATCAAAGACATACTCAAGAACGTCAAATAAATCGCTTTTCTCCGCGTTTATAACTCTTTTAAGCGTGTTTAATTGCGCCGCTCCAAATCCCGCTTCATCCAGCTTTTGCAGTAAAATTTTTCTCGTGAGCGGTTTGCTCCAAAGCTCTCTCAACTCCGCTTCGCTTTTAAAGAAATTTGGCAGTTCTCCAAACAGCTTGCGCAAAAACTCTTCGCTAGAGACGGGTTTTCCATCGGCGTCCCAAAAGGAAGTCGCCATCATGTGCTGTATCTCTCGCTCTTTGCCATCGCCAAGTTTTATCTTTACTTTCTGTTTTTTTTCGCTTGCTTCACGAGGCTCTTTTTTCTCTTTCTCTCGTTTGACAACTGGTTCGCTCTCTATGGGTTCGCCATCCCATTCAGGGTCGCTAAACCTTTGATACGCATCCACAAAATCATAAATCGTAAAAAACTCTTTTCCCTCAAAAAGTCTCGTTCCTCGTCCCACTATCTGTTTAAACTCTATGATTTGGTTTACCGGTCTCATGAGAACGATGTTTCGTATGTTTCTCGCGTCGACTCCAGTTGAGAGTTTTTGAGAGGTCGTGAGTATGGTCGGCACGAGTTTTTCGTTGTCTTGAAACTCCCTTAAAAACCGCTCGCCCATCTCGCCATCGTTCGCCGTCACTCGAACGCAGTAGTTTGCGTCTTTGCCCTTGGGCTTGTTTTGGTTCACGATGTCTCGAACCATCGCGGCGTGTTCTTGCGTCGCGCAAAAGATGATGGTTTTTTCATCAGGACTCGCGTCGTCCATAAAGATTTTTACCCGTTTCTCTTCTCTGGCTCTTATCTCTATGTTTTTGTTAAAGTCGCTCTCGACGTAAAGCTTTCCAGCTTCCACCTCTCCCTCGACAACGTCGTCGTCGCTCGTGAACATGTAATCGTCCAAAGTAGTCTTGATTCGTTTGACTCTAAACGGCGTCAAAAATCCATCGTTGATTCCGTCTTTGAGAGAGTAGACGTAAACGGGTTTGCCAAAGTAGTCGTAAGTGTCCACGTTGTCCTTGCGTTTTGGAGTGGCTGTCAAACCCAACTGAACGGCAGGCGAAAAGTATTCTAAAATCGCTCTCCAATTTCCTTCGTCGTTTGCGCCTCCACGATGACACTCGTCTATGATGATAAAATCAAAGTAGTCGCTTGGGTATTGTCCAAAGTTCGCTTGTGGTTCTCCATCTTCGTCAACGCCACTCATAAACGACTGAAATATTGTAAAAAAAATACTTCCGTTTGTGGGAACTCTACCGCTTTTTTTGATTTCGCTAGGTTTTATGCGAACCATCGCGTCTTCGCCAAACGCCGAAAAAGAGTTGAACGCTTGGTCGGCGAGTATGTTTCTATCTGCCAAAAAGAGTATGCGAGGTCTGCGTTTGCCATCGCGTTTGAGCGTCCATCGCGTTTGAAATAGTTTCCACGCTATTTGAAACGCGATGGCTGTTTTGCCCGTTCCCGTGGCGAGTGTGAGAAGTATGCGCTCTTTGTTCAAAGCCAACGCTTCGAGCGCTTTTTGTACGGCTAGTTCTTGGTAGTAGCGAGGTTGCCACGTTCCGCTTTTGCCCTCAAAAGGCACTGCGTTGAACTTGTCGCGCCATTCGTTTTGGTCGGAGTACGTTTTTTCCCAAAGTTCTTCTGGAGTCAAAAAGTTCTCTACCAGCTCCTCTCTTCCTGATTTGAGACAGATACTATAAATCTCTTTTCCATTGGTCGAGTAAGTCGTTTCAAGTCCCAACTTTTGAGCGTAAAGTTTCGCTTGCGCTACGCCTTCGCCTACTTCCAAGCCCTCGCGTTTGGCTTCCACGACGGCGAGTTTTACGCCCTTGTAAACCAAAATATAGTCGGCTATAAGCGGTTTGGCTCGTCCACCGCCAGTTTGAATGCGACCGTCGGTTATCTTGCAAACGTCTCTTTCGCGAAGAACGTAAGAATCAGGAACGACTCCCCATCCACAGGCTAAAAGTTGCGGGTCTATAAGCTCGGCTCTTGTTTCTGATTCGTTCATTTTAACTCTTTATCTCAAAACTTCATCAAGTAGATTTTTTATATAAAAAACTTCTTTACTGCTAAGAATTGCTAATTTTTCTATAAAACACGCATTATCAATTGCGCGAATATTTGCAATGAGAATATCTGAATCTTGTTCTAGTTTATCTCGCGAAGTTACTCTGTATCTTAGAGGCTCGGCATCGTCTATGAGTGATGTTGTAAGCGGTAAAATGATAGTTGTAGGATAGTTTGCTGAGTTTAGTTCATCATTTTGTAAAACAAGCGCAGGGCGGATTTTTCCTATTTCATCGTTCTTTTTCATAGGGTTTAGGTTTATAAGCCAAATCTCCCCTCTACAAGCCGTCATTCAGGCTCTCTTCTAATGTTTTGTACTCTGTAAAGTCACTTTTAGCTGTTTTATCCATAGCCTTTTGCATACGAGTTTTTTGGTTTTTGTTGAGTTCATCTGCGTAAAATCTTATTGCTTCACGTATTACATCGCTTTTCTTTTTATGAAAACGCTCAGTAATCGAAGTTAAAATCTCCTCCATCTCACTATTTAGTCTTACAGTAGCTAACATGATGACTCCTTTTGTATTATGTAATACAGTATTATATCATATTCTTTTTTTACATAGGGAGAAGTTGTCCCTATGTAAGTTCTCCACTAAAAGCCTTTTGCAAGATGGACTTTTTGAGTTCGTCTAAGTCGCGTAGTTTTTCTTGGTAGATTTTTTCTAGGGCTTTTGTTTGTTTTGAGAGGGTGTCTAGTCTTTTTACTATTGTTTTTTGTTCTTGAAATGGTGGACAATAGAAAGTGTATTCAAAAAGATGTTTTCGATTTACTTTTGGCATTCCAGCTCTTTGAGAACCTTCCATTGCATATTCAGTAAAATGACTTGATAATAATAAATGATATAAAAAATCTTGAGTTATTTTGTCTTTAATTGGTACTAAAGGATATATGTCAGCACTACATAAACCTTTAAAATTACATCGTACAACTTTCATTAGGTATGGACGAATTTTACTGTAAAGCACCATAGTCTCATCAAATAAAAATTTTCCTGAAATTAAATTTTCTTCTTTGGCTGTTTTTAAACCAATTAAAGTTCCTTTTTCTGATTCAATATTTCCAGCTCCTATATGAATAAGATTTTGAAATTCTTCTTGTTTAGGGTCTATAAGTTTTGATGTAATTTTACAAACATCATTTAATTTATTCTCTTCCCAACCCTCGCCTCTATTCTCAAACACGCTTTGCAAATAACTCTCAAAAAGTTCTTTGGCGTTTTGTAGGTTTAGCTCGGCGTTTGCTTTGGCTTTGTCAATCGCACTAAAAGCCTCGTCTAAAATGGCTACTATTTTTTCTTGTTCTTGGAGTGGAGGAAAAGAAACATCATAATCTTCAAAATTACCAATTTTAATAAAATTTGTAGCAGAACCATACTGTTTTTTTGTTCCTAACTCTTTCCAAAAATAGGTCATATGAAAATGAAGATATTTGGCAATAATTTTGATTTCACTTAAAACATAAGTTCTCTGATATGCATCAAAATCACCATTATAATAAAAAACTTCACCAACATTTACACCATTTCCTGGAAGAATTAAGCATTCACCAGAGAATCTTTTTGTATTGCATTGAAGATAATTATAAGCACAAGTGTAAAATCTAAATTCACCATTATCTATTGAATGATTTGCATTCCATTTACCTGTTCTTATATTAGCTATTTCATTAAGCTTCCGAACTTCCCACCCCTCTCTCAAAACACTACCCACGAGACGCACCTAAAAAGAAGTTCTTCATAACAAACCCTTAACAGTTTTCAAAATCTCTTCACTCTCTTTATCCAACTTCGCCATGTGCTTTAAAATCTCGTTTGGCTCTCTAAGTGGAGCTTCTTCGGGAGTGTTTGGATTTTTGGCGCTCAGGTCGTACGTACTTTGGTCTATATTATTTACGTCAAGAGTCCAAGAGTTTTCACTCTGCGTTTGTTCTTTTTGAAACGCAATGAACTCTTCTAAGTCTTTTTCATTGAGTGGGTTTGTTTTTCCTAGATTTCTATCGAGGTTTAGAGAGTAGAACCATACTTTTTTGGTACTAACTCCCTTGTCGAAAAACAAGACGACCGTTTTTACGCCAGCGCCTGTAAACGTTCCACCGGGAAGGTCTAAAACCGTGTGAAGGTTACAAGACGTAAGTAGCTCTTTTCTCAAAGCTATGGAAGCGTTGTCGGTGTTGCTTAAAAAAGTGTTTTTTATGACAATGCCCGCTCGTCCTCCCGCTTTGAGGATTTTGATGAAGTGCTGTAAAAATAGTGAAGCGGTTTCACCCGTTTTTATGGGGAAGTTTTGCTGCACTTCGGCGCGCTCTTTTCCGCCAAATGGAGGATTTGCCAAAACAACGTCGTAACGGTCTTTGTCTTGAATGTCCGAGAGCGGTTCGGCAAGCGTGTTGGTGTGAATGATGTTTGGCGCTTCGACGCCGTGGAGTATCATGTTCATGACGCCGATGATGTAGGCTAGAGACTTCTTCTCTTTGCCGTAAAAAGTGTTCTTTTGTAGAGTAGTTATGTCGTTTGTCGTGAGGTTTTTACTCGTTTTGAGATACTCAAAAGCTTCCACCAAAAACCCAGCCGAACCCACCGCGCCATCGTAAACAGTTTCGCCTATTTTTGGAGCGACCACTTTTACTATGGTTTTTATTAGAGGTCGCGGAGTATAGTATTCTCCGCCGTTTCGCCCCGCGTTGCCCATGTTTTTGATTTTGCTCTCATATAAGTGACTCATCTCATGTTTTTCCACATGCGTTTGAAAACGCAACTCGTCTATGAGGTTTATCACTTCTCGTAAGTTATAGCCACTTTGAATACGGTTTTTAAGTTCACTAAATATCTCGCCAATTTTATACTCGATGGTGTTCGCGTTTACGGTATCTGCTTTGAACTTTTTGAGGTAAGGAAAAAGAGAGTTGTTGACAAAGTCTGAGAGGTCATCACCACTTAAGGCGTCGTGGTCAAGTTTGCCACTCTCCAGTTTTGGAGCCGCCCACACACTCCAACTATACTCATGAGCTATAATGTTTGTATACTCTTCACCACTTAAAAGCGCCGCTGTTTGCTTGTCGCGCTCTAAGTCGTCGAGGTATTTTAAAAATAGAACCCAAGAAGTCTGCTCGACATAGTCAAGCTCACTCCCACATCCCGCGTCTTTGTGTAGTAGGTCGTCTATATTTTTAAAAGTTTGTTCAAACATTGGCTCTCTTTATTATAATTTTAAATCTTATTTTAACATATAATTTATCTACTCGTTCATCTCTTTGCAAAGTCTTTCAATGGTAAGAGCCACCCTATGCGAGGGGATGTGCAGATAATCTTCGTCTACGATGGAGATTTTTTTGTTTCTCGCCGCGTTTGTTGGCAACGAGTGCCAATTTTTTAAAGCTTTTTTTACGTCCACGTTCGCTTCCGTCGCGTGAGAGTGGAGGATGATTATTTGATCTGGATTGAGGGCGATTACGTTTTCATAACTCAGGACGGGTTGCGCGGTCGCGTCGCTTGAGTAGGCGTTCGCGTTGCCGCACTCCCGAATTATGTCGTCAAAAAAGACGTCGCGTCCCGCTATGTAAGTCGCGCTTCGCAAATCTTCCCTCAGTCCGTAGACTATCATGACGGAGTGCGGCGTTTTGGCTTTTGGCGCGTTTGTTATGGCGTTTGTTATCTTTGCGTTGAGCGCTTTGGCGTTTGTCTCTTTGCCCAACTTTTTGGCTAATTTTGTGATTGAATCTTGGATGTTTTTGAGAGTTTTTAGGCTTACGTTTAGCGTGTTGACATGAAATTTATTGAGATTGTTTAGAGTGTTTTGGTTGTAACTCTGCCCAACCACGAGAGTGGGAGCGAGAGCGAGTATCTTTTCTAAACTTGGGTTTTGATTCCCCCCGACGACGGGAAGTGTTCGCGCCTCTTTTGGATAGAGGGAGTAGCTGCTCGTGGCCACCACCTCGTCGCCAACGTCAAGAGCGAAAAGTATCTCCGTTATGGAGGGGCTTAGAGAAACGATTCGCTCCTTCGCCTCAAGAGAGAGCAAAAGAGAGAGTAAAAGGGCAAAGATTTTTATGTTCATGATTGAACCTCTAGTACTTCGCGTTTAGACCAAAGTATAAACTGCGTCCGGCGGTGGCGTACCCGTCAACCACTTGATAATATTTGTCCGCGACGTTATCCAATTTTCCATACAGCGTAATCGTTTTGTTGAGTTTTACGTTTGACACGAAGTTTACGACCGCGTATTTTCCAGTTTGCGCGCCTTGATTGTCCGCCGCGTTGTATCTCTCGCCGATGTATTGAGCGTTTACGCCCACGTCAAACTCTTCAGAAACGTAATACGTGGCTTTGGCGTCTATCTGCGTTTTAGGGCGACGAGCGAGAGCTTTTCCTTTCGCGTCTTGCGTTTTTACGTACGCGTACGTCGCAGTGACGCCAACCGCGTCAAAGAGATAATCTTCATATCCCAACTCTACGCCTTTAAATTTTGATTTTCCATCCACTTGCGCGTAGCCACCCGCGTAAGTAACCGGGTCGCTAACGTAATCAATCAAATCCCTAATCTCGTTGTAAAAACCTGTAATCCAAACGTTGTCGTTTCCCAAAGTGACGTCGCTCGTCAAAGATTTTTCCGGTTTTAAGTTTGGATTCGCCCCAAACTGTCCGTAAAGTTGCCCAAGAGTCGGAGCATTGTAACCCGTCCCGACGTTGGCGCTGACGTAATAATCCTTACCCAAAAACTGTTTCGCGCCTAATTTACCCGTCAAGGAGTTGTCAAATTCATCGTATTTATCGTAACGAATCGACTCCGTTATAATGGTGTTTAGGTCTGAAACAAGAGCCAATTTGTTGTAGTTTGTCGCAAACGCGGAGATGGCGCCATAACTTTTGTTCGCATTCGCCGTCACTTCCTCTTGCGCAAACTTTTGATAAGAGGCTCCGACTCTTAAAAAACCATTCTCCACGTAACTTATCTTATCTTCTAATTTGAGTTCGTTCACCGAACCTTTATACGCGTACTCGTCTATCCCGACGCCCGTGTAGTTTGGCAACTCCGCGTTTCTTTTGAAAGTGGAGAGATTGTACTGAAAAAGCGCCTCGTTCATCGAGTCGCTATGTTTGTACGCTAGGTTGTAAAAACGATTTTTTAGTCTCGTCTTTGGAACTGTGGAATCGGCTGGAAGGTAAGCTCCCGAGGCGATGTCATAAGCCGACGTGTCGAAGTCCACCAAGGTGTCTATGATTTGAGCCTTGGCTTCAACTCTGTCGTTTTTCGTTAGGTTGTATCCTAGTTTTAGATTTAAGGAGTTGTTGTTGTACGAATCTTTTTCTAAACCCAACTCGTCGTATCTTTTCCCATAATCGGCGCTCCCCTTCACCGGTTCAACCGCGGAAAAACCATCAGTATCTAAGTAAAGCCCTCCAATCAAGACGTCAAAATCCTCACTCGCGTAGGAAGCTTGCAAAGACGCTTTTTTTGTAGCGAACGAACCATACTCGACGTTAGCCACGCCATGAACGCCTTTTTTCGCGCTTGAAGTGATTATGTTGATCACCCCGCCCGTGGCGTCCGCTCCCCACACTCCCGATTGAGAGCCTTTGATGATTTCTATCTGCTCGACGTCGTAAAGCATGATTTGCGATATGTCGGCCGCCGCCCCCACCGAAGTCGGGTCGTTCAAACGAACGCCGTCTATGAGAACCAAAACGCGTTGCGTGTCCATTCCCCTCACAAACATCGACGTTTGTTGACCTAGTCCGCCCGATTGGCTTATGGTTACGTTGCCTAGTTTGCTAAGGGCTTCGCTCAAGTTTGTGACGCGAGCCTCTTCTATCGCCTCTTTGGTGATGATGGTGACGCTGTCCGTTACGTCTTTTTTGCTCAGAGTGGTCGCTTGCGACGCCGTTACGTTTATGGCTTCTAAAGAGTATTGATTTTGCGCTTGAAGCTGACTAAAAAGAGCGACTGACAATAATGATAATTTTACCGTTTGTTTCATGTGTTTGTTTTC
>CALDOC010000462.1 GCA_937914675.1 uncultured Sulfurimonas sp. | reverse complement strand
CACCTGAAAAGGTTTTGGCAATGAGTGCTAGACGGCTTGATTTTACCCATACTTATATGAGAACAGAGCCAAAATGATTGATTTAGCAAACCTACTGGCATAAAAATGTCGGATGGACGCATATGCCGGACGGATGTGATTTTACCCACATTTAATTAACTTTACTACACTTTAGACAAATCACCCCGTCATGTTAAATCCTTCATCTATTCCATGAAAACCATTGATTAGAGCTTTTAACGAAAAATAAATGCCAATTTTTGCACTTCGTCTGACAATACGATTATTTTCTTTTTTAAGAACTTCATCTACTATAAATAAATCTGAATCATCGCTTTTAAGTTCTCTATAAAGGACGCAATGAAGTGAACTTTTTAGCTTATGCTTCTTACAGACCTTAGTCCAAAAAGTTCAATGGACGCGCGAAATCCATTCTAATAATCCGTTAAGCTATAAATGAGTATTATTTTGAATGACTAATGGTCAGTCATTCAAAATAAAGGGGTTTCAATTTGGCGATAATAGTGGATAAAGAACAAAAAAAGAGAGACATCGCGCTCGCGTGCAAAGATCTCTTTTTTCAAAATAGCGTAAAGGATTTGTCAATCTCGACGATAGCCGCGACCGCTGGCGTTGGCAAAGGAACGATTTACAACTATTTTAACAATAAAGAAGAGATACTTTTTGAGATAGTCAACGTTCTTCTTCGCGATCACGACATAGTGAAACGCGAAAAACTATCAAGAGAGTCGACGACCAAAGGCAAGATAAAAGTTTTTTCCGACTTTTTTTACAACGAGGAGGATTTGGAGTTGAGAGAGTTGTACAAAGACTTTGTCGCCATATCCTTGAGTTCTCCAAGCAAGGAAATCAAAGATTTTCAAACGAATCACGCGACGTATTACCACTCTTGGATGAAGGGAATAGTTCAAGAGGGAATTGAGAAAAATGAAATCACGCCCGAGTCCATCAATCTCGTTCAAACCATCTGCGCCGCGAACGAGGGATTGTTTATCGCTAGCGTGAGCACAAATAGAATTGAAAATCTCGAACGAGAAATCAATCTTCACATAGACGCAATGTTTAATTTTATGGAGCGTAAAAAATGAATTTAAAGTTACTGCTGTTTTTAGTTCCCGCGATTGTTTTGGGGAATGATTTAAAAACCCTACTCGACGTCGCCTCGTCGAGCAACAAATTGGTTCTTTCAAAAAACCTAATGGAAAAATCGCGCGCGAAAAACGTGGAGGCGGCAAACAGTTCTTATTATCCAACTATCGACTTAGGCGCCTACTACAAACGCGACGACGCTCCTTCCCCTTTTCAAGCCGGAGACGTTTTTAGCGCTTACGCGAAAGTCGGAGTGGATTTGTACGATGGCGGAAAAGCGTCTTACTCCATCAAGGAAAACGAAGCGCTTCGCAAGGCGTCGCAATTTGACGCGTCCTCTTACTCGAAGAGTTTGCAATTGCGAATCGTAGAGGATTTTTTCGGCGTCAAAAGCGCCGAGGCGACCCTTGGCGCGCTAAGCGAAGCCGACGCCCAACTTTTGGCGGAACTCCAAAGAGTGAAAAAGTTTTACGAAGTAGGAAGCACCACGCAAGACGAAATCGACAGACTCGAAGCGGCCTATGAGAACAATAGGTACTCCATCAGCTCCGCGCGATACCAAATAAGCTCCTTGAAAAAATCGCTGAGTTTGAAAGTGGGTTCGAAAATCTCGGATTTGGATCAATCTTCTCTACGGGAGCCTGTCGCGCTTGATGAAGAGTTGAGCGATGAAATTCTAAAACTCCAAGCGAACGCTTCTTCTTTGGATTTCGTGGCGAAGGCTCTTGACTCGAACTATTTACCCGCGCTTCGGCTAGAAGACGCTTACAGTGTTTACGGATACTCCAGAAAGGACCCAAAGGTGACGCCGGTAAACAATCAAAACGAGCTCATGCTAACGCTCAACATGAGACTTTTCGACATGGGCGCGATTTCCAAACGCCAAGAATCTTTGTTTCTTGAAAAAGAGGCTCTTTTGCGAGAGATAGAGCAGTTCGAAGAGGAACAAAAAAGCGAGGTTGAACTCGCTCTTTTAAAAATAGAGACCGTCAAAGCGCAGATAGCGAGCGCGAAAAGCTCACTAGATTCCTCAAGCGGCGCCTATGAAACCATTATGAAAAAGTACTCCATCGGATACGTGGATTACGTAACCTATCTCGACGCTCTAACCGTTAAAACGCAAGCCAAAGCGCAATACGAAACCGCGCGCAACAATCTCCAAATCGCTTACGCGACGTACTACTACCGTACGAATAAAGACATAAAGGATTTTATCAAATGAGAAAAACACAAGGAATGGCGTTTCTTTTCGCGCTGGCGTTTTGCCTAAGCGCTTTGCCTCTTATGGCTGAGGAAGCGCAAGATAAAAAAGCTCCCCAAGCGAACGCTCCAAAAGCGGACGCGTTTATAGTTCAAGAGCGAAAAGATTTGCCGGTGACTCTTACGTATCCAGCTAGCGTCAAAGCCTACAACAAAATATTCGTAGTCTCTCGGGTGACTGGCGTTTTGGAGAAAAAGACGTTTAAGGAGGGACAAAAAGTCTCTCAAGGCGATACGCTCTATCAGATAGAAGACGCGATATACAAAGCAAAAGCCGACGCGGCGAAGGCCGCTTTGAAAATGAGCGAAGCCGTTTTGCGCAACGCGCAGAGCGATTGGCAAAGGGTGCAAAGACTCTTTGAACAAAAGGCGGTCTCTCAAGAGAAAAGAGACGCCTCTTTGTCCGCTTACGAGCAGGGTCTAGCCTCGGTCTCATTTGCCAAAGCGACTTTGAGACAAGCTCAAATTGATTTGGATTACACAAAAGTCAAAGCGCCCATAAGCGGCTTCGCTGGTTTGAAACTTGTGGATTTGGGGGATTTGGTCAGCTCAAACCCTCCGACAAAACTACTTGAAATCACTCAAAACGACAAAGTCTACGTCGAGTTTTCCATGCCTATGAGCGATTACAAACGCGTAAGAAGCGGGGAATTCTCCACTAAAAACGGCTCCTCCATAAAAGTCGTTTTGGAGAGAGACTCCGTTCCTTTGACCAAAGAAGGCGTCGTTGACTACATAGACGCGAGTACGAACGCCAAAACCTCCATCGTCAAAATGAGAGCGCTTTTCGACAACGCGGACAACGCGCTCATGGCTGGAGAATTCGTCAGAGTCGCGACGAAAAACGTCATGCAAAAAGCCGTCATGACCATACCGCAAAAAGCGGTGCTTCAAAATCCTTTGGGAATGATAGTTTTCATAGAAGAAAATGGCGTCGTCGGCGTTAGACCAGTCGTCATCGGCAACGTCAGCGGGCAGAACTTCGTCTTAGCCGGCGGAGCGCTCAAGAGCGGCGACAAGGTTCTCGTCAACAACTTTTTCAGATTAAAACCCGGCGCCCCTGTGAGCGTTGATAAAATACTCAACCAACAAGGTCAATAGATGTTCTCAAAGTTTTTTATAAACAGGCCGATTTTCGCCACCGTTTTGTCCTTGATCATCATCATCGTGGGCGTCGTATCGATATCCGAGCTACCCATCAAAGAGTATCCGGCCGTGGTGCCGCCTCAGATAAATGTGCAAGCGGTTTACCCCGGAGCCGACGCGCAGACGCTCTCGACAACGGTCGCCACGACGCTTGAAGAGTCCATCAACGGCGTTGAAAACATGACGTACATGACTTCGACTTCGTCGCCTAGCGGGATTTTGACTCTAAGCGTTTATTTCCAAATCGGAACCGAAGTAAACCAAGCCAAAGTCGACGTCAACAACAGAGTGCAACTCGCCATGAGCAGACTTCCCCAAGAGGTGCAAAGACAAGGCATAAGCGTAAAAGAGCGCTCTCCGGACATTTTAAAAGTGGTCGCGTTCACTTCGGATAAGCAAATCCACGATCCTCTTTTTATCTCAAACTATCTTAAAATAAACGTGATGGACGATTTGAGAAGGATTAAAGGAGTTGGCGACGCCGTCATTTTTGGAGAGAAAGATTATAGCGTGCGAGTTTGGATAGACCCGCAAAAGCTCCATTTTCACAACCTTGTCTCCACCGACGTCATCAAAGAGATACAAGCGCAAAACAACCAGTACGCGGCGGGAAGAGTGGGTGCGGAGCCTACGAAATCCATACAGCCTTTTACCTACAACGTGACGACGGATGGAAGATTTAAAACCATCCAAGAGTTTAAGGACATCATCATTCGCTCCAACGAAGACGGAAGCGCTCTGAGACTCAAAGACGTGGCGCGAGTGGAGTTTGGCGCGGACGCCTACAACACGAACGGACAATTTAGCCGCCAACCGATGATGCCGATCGGCGTTTATCTCTCTCCCGGAGCGAACGCTTTGGACGTCTCGAGAGACGTGGACGACACTCTCAAAGAGTTGTCCAAAAAATTTCCCGAGGACATAAAATACGCGTATCCTTACGACGCGACGATTTTCGTTAACGAATCGATCAAAGAGGTGCTAAGAACTTTAGGCGAGGCGATTATCTTCGTCGTCATTTTGATATACCTTTTTCTAGGAAACGTTAGGGCGACCATCATTCCCTTGCTCGCGATTCCCGTCTCCGTCATAGGAACGTTCGCGGGACTTTACATGGCTGGTTTTTCCATCAACCTTTTGACGCTTTTTGGACTGATACTAGCGATTGGGCTCGTGGTCGACGACGCCATCATCGTCATAGAAAACGTTGAGAGGATTTTAAGAACCAAAGAGGGAATCAGCGTAAAAGACGCGACCATAGAGGCGATGAGCGAGTTGACGACTCCCATAGTCGCCATCGTGCTCGTGCTCTCCGCCGTGTTTATTCCAGCGGCCTTGACAGGCGGTTTTTCGGGCGTCATGTACCAACAATTCGCCATGACCATCGTTATCGCTGTGATAATATCGGGTCTCGTCGCGCTCACTTTGACTCCGGCCATGAGCGTAGTGTTTTTAAAAGCTCACAACGACGAGCCCGTTTGGCCACTAAGAAAATTCAACCAGTTTTTCGAGTGGTTGACGAAGCTTTTTATCGTCTTTTCGCGACAAACCATTAGGTTGTGGTTTTTCTCGCTCGCGCTCTTTGGAGGGCTTTTGTACTTCACTTACGCGATTATGCAAAACACCCCAAGCGGGCTCGTGCCGTCCGAGGACAAGGGAGTTTTATTCGTGCTTGACTTTATGATGCCCTCAACGTCTTTGGGCGAATCTTCAAAGATAATGGACGCAATCGAGAAAGACCTTTTGGCGAATCCAAACGTCGTCTCCACGGGGGCGATAACGGGTATAGACTTGACCACGTTTTCCTATAAAACGGACGCTGGAATCATCTTTACGAAACTAAAACCATGGAGCGAGAGACAACTTCCGTCGCAAAATTCCAAAGCCGTCGCGGGAGCCTTGATGGGTCAATTCATGCAAAACAAAGACGCTTTCGTCTTGCCGGTCAACCCGCCTCCGATTATGGGGATGAGCGTGACGGGCGGTTTTGAGATGTGGATTCAAGATAGAACCGGCGGCGACATGGGGACGCTTGACGCCTACGTGAAAGAGATAGTTCAAAAAGCGAGCGCGAGTCCAAAACTTATGAGCGTGAGAACGTCGCTCAACACGGGCGTGCCTCAATACAATCTCAAGGTTGACAGAGAGAAAGCCAAGGCGATGAACGTCGCTCTCGGAGATGTGTTCGCCACGATTCAAAGCACTTACGGGCAAGGGTACGCCAACGATTTCAACATGTTTAGCAGGCTCTATCACGTCAACGTCCAGGCGCAATCGCGTTTTAGAGAAACCCTAGACGGCTACAAAGACGTTTTTGTAAGGTCCCAATCTGGAAATCTCGTTCCGCTAAGCGAGTTGACGAGCGTAAAAAGAGTCGTTGGCGCCAGCGTCGCGCAGAGGTTTAACATGTTCAACGCCGCGCAAGTAACGGGAAGCCCGACCAACGGCTTCGCGTCGAGCGACGCCATGAACGAAATCGAAAAGATAGCGAGCGAGGTCTTGCCTCAAGGCTACGCGATCGCTTGGGCAGGAACGTCGTATCAAGAGAAAAAGCTTGAAAAACAGGGTAATTACACTTCCATCTACGCGGCGCTGTTCGTATTTTTGATTTTGGCGGCGCTTTATGAAAGCTGGAGCATTCCGATGGCGGTCATCATCTCCATTCCCTTCGCGATATTTGGAGCCGCGCTCTCCGTATACCTGAGAGACTTGGAAGCCGACATCTATTTTCAAGTCGGCTTGGTTACGCTTGTTGGGCTCTCGGCGAAAAACGCGATACTCATAGTCGAGTTCGCCATGGCCAAATTAGAAGACGGAATGGGACTCTTAGACGCCACGCTTGAAGCCGCGAGACTCAGGTTTCGACCTATCGTCATGACCTCTTTGGCTTTCATCGTAGGGACGCTTCCTCTCGCTCTTAGCAGCGGCGCGGGTTCCGCGAGCAGACACATCATAGGAACCACCGTCGTGGGAGGCATGATAAGCGCGACTCTTCTGGGAGTGCTTTTTATCCCGATGTTTTTCTATCTCGTTATGAGAGTCAAACAAAAACTTGGCTTCGAGGGTTCCTAAACTCTTCGATTATTGTTCCAAGCGAAACGACTTCGCTACGTCGCTCGACCTCTATGTCTAAATCTTTTAGCGCTTTGAGCGTCGTTTGAACGTAGTCGTCAAATTTTTAGGTTATAACTTCGCTTAGTCCTATGAAAATCTCTATATCTTTTGGCACGACACCTAAAACGCTGGACTTTGGAATCTCTTTTCCCATAAGCTCTAGAATGTCGAAACATTGGATCTCGCCTATCTCGTGGGCGCTGCCGGAGTTGAGTCCGTAGCCCGTTAGCTCTTGGGAGGGTATGTGGTAAACGCTTTCCACTCCGTCATCTCTTTCCACTCCGTCATCTCTTTCATTCGTTTCCTTTAAAATACCTCATGACGACAATATAAGTGCCTATCCAAAAAGAACCCCAAATTAATTTTTAATCACTAAAGGGTAAAATTTCTTTTCAAACAACGAAAAATCTATAACTCGCTTTGTTCCATATTCGCTCAATATTCTTTGCACATAATCTTTCAGGTTTGTATAACTTTGGAATACTGACATTTCTATCCAATGATACTTTATAAACCTCCAAAGTATCTCAATAATATTTAACTCTGGAGAGTATGGTGGTAAATACAATAACGTCAAACCTCTATTAGACCATTTAACAATATTTTCTTTAAATATTTTACTTCTATGTACTGAAGCGTTATCTAAAACAACAACAGTAGGTTTTACGAGTTGTTTTGAGAATGAATCAAATAATCAGTTTGTAAAGTTATCTGTATATCTTGAAGATGGTAGATTGAATATTGACAACAATATGGCGGAAAATCATGTAAGACCTATCGCCATAGGTAGAAAGAATTGCTTGCTTGCAACAAGTAATAAAGGCGCTACCGCTTTATGTAATTGGTATAGTGTTATAGAGACTGCAAAAGCTAATGGTTTAGACCCTTATGCTTATCTGTGTCATATACTTACATTGCTTCCTATCTATCAACATGAGGGAAAATATATTGAAGATTTATTGCCTTGGAATGTTGAGCTAAAGTAAAAGCTGTTAATAAAGCTAGATGGGGTTTA
>CALDOC010000461.1 GCA_937914675.1 uncultured Sulfurimonas sp. | reverse complement strand
AGCGAATGGCGACGTCTCAAAAGTTTTGACTCTCCCCCAAGAACATCAGTTGCCACATTATCAAGAACCGATAAATCACATAATCGAAAATTTTAAAGTAATTATTTCTCAAATACAAACGGCTATAACGAAATCGAGAGAGACGTCCGAGCAAACCGATACGCAACTCAACAGCTTAACCCAATGGAGCGCTGAAAAGTTCGTTCCAACCTTAACGAGCATCTCTGACAACGCAAATCAGCTCTCACAATCCATAGGACAAATTTCCTCCATCATAGATCTCATCAAAGACGTAAGCGACCAAACAAATCTCTTGGCGCTAAACGCGGCCATAGAAGCCGCTCGCGCCGGAGAACATGGTCGCGGTTTCGCCGTTGTCGCCGACGAAGTCAGAAAGTTGGCGGAAAAAAGTCAAAAATCGACGCAAGAAATAGAAAACGTCATCAAGTCCATAAGGGAAGATTCAAATAAAATGCAAGAGAGCGTCGATTACTTTATCAACAATTCCGATGAAGTCGTAACAATATCCGATGAACTCAAAGAGAGCTTTGACAAGGTGATAAATCAATTTCACCGTTTGCAAGAGAGCGCGGACAAGTTTAAAATATAATGAAAAATGGGATTGAAAACATGCAAACGCCACTAGAAAATTTTATAGACTACAAAGCCGACACTGGTATGCAGTGCGGCAACTATTCCATAGACGTTCCAAAACTCAAAGAAGGCGAACAGTATCGATTTCACTTCGACGCCACGGCTTGCGTGGGATGCCGATGTTGCGAAGTCGCGTGCAACGAGCAAAACAACAATCCGGCGGATATAAAGTGGAGAAGGGTCGGCGAGATGGAGGGCGGCGTTTTTCCCGCGTTTACGCAACTTCTAAACTCGATGAGCTGCAACCACTGCGTGGACCCGGAATGCCTCATAGGCTGTCCGACCGAATCCTATATAAAGATAGCCGAAACCGGCATCGTCGTTCACGACGACGACACTTGCATAGGGTGTCAATACTGCGCTTGGAACTGCCCTTACGGCGTTCCCGTTTTTCACGAAGAGCGAAAAATCGTCACAAAATGCCACATGTGCCACGAGCGTTTGAACATTGGGCAAAGCCCGGCTTGCGTTCAGTCCTGTCCCTCGGGAGCCATAGAGATAGAG
>CALDOC010000460.1 GCA_937914675.1 uncultured Sulfurimonas sp. | reverse complement strand
ATGTAAGCCTCCGGCTGGTAATAATCGTAGTAAGAGACGAAGTACTCGACATGCGCCTTTGGAAAGAAAGACCTAAACTCGCTATAGAGCTGAGCCGCCAAAGTTTTGTTATGCGTCATGACGATGGTGGGCATCTTAACGTTCTCTATAACCCGCGCCATTGTGTGCGTTTTACCGCTACCCGTCACGCCTTCAAGCGTTTGGTAACGATTTCCTTTGAGGATGGAGTCAGTGAGCTCTTTTATTGCCGTAGGCTGGTCGCCCGCTGGTTGGTAAGGTGATACTACCGTAAAATTTTGTTCTTTTTTCATTGGTGGAATTATAGCTAAATGTGGAAAACATTAGAATTTTAGCGCTTTGGCTGTTGCGTATCAGAGTTTTTGGATGAGTTTTATAAAAATCTTTTTATATTTTAATAACCTCATCGGCGCACCATAAAGCCAATTCTTTATCATGAGTTATTAGAAGCATTCCCATCTTATCCAAATTTTTCATCAACATTTTCATGACCTCTAACTGTATCACGTTATCTAGAGCGGAAGTTGGTTCGTCTAGTAGAAGTAGGTCGGGTTTCATAAGCATGGCGCGGAGTATCGAAGCGCGTTGGAGTTGCCCACCAGAGAGTTCATGAGGGAGTTTAAGTAAAAGGTTACTCTCTAAATTGATTAAATCCAAATACTCCTCGAGTGAATCCAAAGAGGCTACGTCTTTTATCTGATTCAACAACGTATAACTCGGGTGAAAAGAGCTATAGGGATCTTGAAAAACCTGTGCGCATCTCGCGCTTTTTATTTCGCCGCTAAGGGGAGATATGTTTTTTAATATTAGCTCAAACAGAGTGCTTTTTCCAGCCCCACTCTCTCCCACGATAGCTTTTAATTCGCCTTTTTTTAAACTCATTGATAAATCCTGAAAAAGTAGTTTATCATGAGTATAGCCAAATGATAAATTTTTGATTTCTAAAATTTGACTCAATGACTAACTCTTATTGATTGAACTGTAAGCTTTCGTCAGTTCCTTGTAAAGCGACTCAGGTTTTATATCTCCATTCTCTTCCCATATTCTCTTCATGACGACATTGTCCTCTTCACCATTCCATACTTTTACATATGAACCGTCTTTATATCCATGGTCTTGTCTAAATTGATTCAAGATATTTTTCCCAATGTAAAGGCGATAAAGAGTTTCCAAATCTAAACCACTCATGACAACCAAATCAAAAAATTCACTTATTAAGCTTTCAAGTTGCAACTTTTCTTGGTCAATCGAAAGACGAATGATATTTTCCACTTTAGCTATCACTTCATCTTGAAAGGCGAATCTTTTGCTTTGAACGTCTAGCGCGCTAAAACTTTTCAATTGCGATATGGTTAAACTTAAATCTTCCACTCCGCCCTTAAAGTTTTGTGAATAATTTTCAATCGCCAAACTCATGATAAAGTGCCATACGTCCACAACTTCTATTTGATGGTTTGCCCAATCAGGCTCCTTATCTATGCTTTTCCAATGTTTCCATGAAAAGCTATCAACCATTTCCGCGCACTCCATATATATGCAACGCTTCCAATTGATAACTTTGCCATTTTTAGTCAAACCCTCGGTCCACTGCTCTCCGTTTGTAGCGTCATTAAGCTGCGCTTGAAGCTGTAACATCAATAAAATTTTATCCATGAATAATTTTCTCTTTATTTTAATTTATTTATTTTCTCGAATACGCTAAAATGCCTCACTTAAAAAAGAGAGTTTCATGCAAAGAATTAACTGTAGACGTTGTCAGTACTATTTTGTTACATGGCAAGCAAATCAACCTCATGGATGTAAAGCCTATGGATTTAAATCGCCTCAAATGCCATCTCTAGCCGTATTTCAAAGCAGTGGTTTGCCATGTTCGCTTTTCAAAGAGAAGGAAGCTCCTAGAAACTAAGGTCTCTCCCAAATAATTTTTTTACCAAAGCCAAGTCTATTGTCCGTCAATTTAAAAAAGTCCACTTTTATCCGCCATAATTTTGGATTGAGAACAAGAGCGTAAGGAAATCTTTTAAAATATAATTTTTTTAGAGCTTTATCTTCAAGCTCGAGGAATTCTCCACGAAACTGAACGCCCTGAATTTTACCTATCTCTTCTGTTTCAAGAAGTACGTTACCCGCAATTTTTAGATTAGATTTGACATGCCGTATGTGAAGGGTCTCTTCACTGCTTGCGACGACAAACGAAACGTCATCAAAAGAATACGCATAAAAAAGAGAACAAACGCTTATCTCGTCTTTATAATTTGTGGCCAAACTCAACACATGATGTTTGTCTAAAAACTCACTAATTTTTCTTAACTTATCAGTCATCTTTTTTATCTAAACAAAAACCTCTCTAAACCCTCTGGGTCAATTATATTGCGTTTGTCAAGCATCATTTGAGCGGTATCGTCGTTGTGCAAAGTCTCATAAATTTCTAATGGGTTGGTCATGTTGTAATAACTTTTCATAAAATCCAAAAGCATCTCAAAATTATCATTGCCACGAGCGTATTTTTTATACTCTTTGTATTCACCCCAGTTAATTGTTATCATTTTTTTCCTCCGTTTTAAAGCGCTTTGGTTAGTTTTAGAACTATTGCCGACATTTTAGCGAAAGCGCTTCGTCTAATCGCTTAATCACTTCAGTCATTTTAGTGGAGGAGAGCGCAAAATTCAAACGCATAAAGCCGCTTCCCTCTTTTCCAAAGCTCAAACCCGCGTTTAAACCAAGTCTTGCGTCCTTGACAAAAAATTCTCTTAGCTTTTTATCGCTTAGCCCCAAACCTCGACAATCCAACCAAGCCAAATAAGTGCCCTCGATTGGCGTGAGTTTTACAAACTCTGGATACTTTGAAAGCGATTCTCGCAACGTTTCATAATTTTTGTAAAGATGCGCTTTCAAATCTTCAAGCCACTCTTTTCCGTTTACGTAAGCGCTCTCAAAAGCCACATGAGATAAAACTGACCCTTGAGCGAAATGCGCTCGATCATAAGCTTTTTTAAACTTTGTTTTCAAATCATCATTATGAACGGCTACACCACTCATAGCAAAACCAGCCATGTTGAAAGTTTTTCCAGCGCCAATGGCCGTTAGCGTTATCCCTCTCGCGTCATCGCTTAAAGACGCGAACGGTATGTGTTTATAAGGGGCGTAGACTAAATCAGAATGAATTTCATCGGCAAATACCGTAATGTTGTTTTCCAAACACACCTGAAGTATCTCTTGCAACTCCTCCCTCCTCCAAACGCGACCTACGGGATTGTGCGGTGAACAAAGAAGTAAAAGTTTTGTGTTTTTGTCTATTTTAGATTTTAAATCATCAACGTCAAAAGAGTAAGAGCCGTCTTCTTTGACTTTTAAAGGATTTTTCACTACGGTTCGCTCAAGCTGAGTCACGCTATGAAAAAAGGGGGAATAGACGGGAGTTTGCACTATCACTCCGTCCCCCTTTTGAGTAAAAGCTTCTATGGCGACGCGCATGGAAGCCACGACGGAGTGAGAATAAAACATATCTTCCACTTTAAAAGACCCGTCATGCTCTTTTTTCATCCAATCGCATAGAGCTCCAAACGCGCTAGAGGGCACTTCTTCATAGCCAATTATGGGATGTTTTAGTCTCTCCTCTACGGCCTTCATCACAAAGTCGGGAGTGTCAATGTCCATGTCGGCGACCCAAACGGGCAAAACGTCAGTAGTGCCAAAGAGCGCTTCTCTTAGTTTATACTTTTCCGCGTTTGTCTCTTCTCTATCCGCGCTAATAGAGAAGTCGTAACTCACTTTTTCTTCCAAACGCTTAGCTCTGAGATCGTGTGTTGGTACTTTCTCGCCGTCTCTTTTATCACGAAATCCAAATCTTGAGTATGTATCAATTCAAACTTATCGCCTAAAATATTTTTTAAGCTATCTATCGTCTTAATCTCCATGCCATTTTCATCTCTGAATCCACCAAGCCAAAACTCTTTGTTCGTTGAACTCTCTTGCCATGTGTAGGGAGACGTTATCACTAAAATTCCATCGTTATTCAACCTCTCGTCCACCGTATCTAAAAAGAGTCTAGGGTTGTAAAGTCTGTCTATCAAATTTGTCGCCATAATCAAATCATACTCTTTAAAATTTGGCTTCATGTTGCAGGCGTCGCCTTGCCAAAAAGAGACT
>CALDOC010000459.1 GCA_937914675.1 uncultured Sulfurimonas sp. | reverse complement strand
TGGGCTTTAATTTTAACGCTGCTTGGTTACTTTTTAGGTGAAAATCAAGAACTTATTCACCAATACTTAAAACAAATAACTATCGGAGTAATTGGCTTATTAGTTATTTTAAGTTTGCTATACTACCGCTATCAAAAACGACGAGGATAAACGATGCAAGATAATATGAATTATATGTTTCAAGCGGGATTTTTACAAACAAGAGCTCCATTTTTTATGGACGTAGTCACTTTAATAGTGGCAATTTTACCAATTATCGTTTACGCCTCTATTATTTTGGCAAAAAAGAAACAATTTAAGCTTCACGCTTTGACTCAAAACTTAATTTTTGTCGTTTCAGTGATAATTATCGGTTACTTTGAACTTGGAGTGCGCGTCGGCGGAGGATTTGACGCTTTCATCCAAGGAAGCGGGGTTTCTCAGACTTATGTTTCCATCGTTCTAATTACGCATATTATGATAGCTATCATAACGCTTTTTTACTGGATAAGAACGGTATTAAACGCCAATTACCAATTTAGAAAAGGCTTGATACCAGGTTCTCAATCCAAGGGGCATAAACTTTTGGCTTTTAAAACTTTTTTAGGCATCGTGTTTACGTCTTTTAGTGGCATCTGGGTTTACGTGCTACTTTTTATATACTAAAATCAAGGAAACAACATGCTAGAAATCGATCAAATGGCACCTGAATTTTGCTTACCAAATCAAGATGACATAGAGATATGCTCACGTGATTTAAAAGGAAAGTGGATAATTTTATATTTTTACCCGAAGGACAACACTCCGGGTTGCACGACGGAAGCTTGCGAATTTACTGAGGCCGCGCCTGATTTTTCAGAGCTCGACGCCATCATACTTGGGGTAAGCGCCGACAGCGCGAAAAAACATCGTAACTTCATGGAAAAGCAAAATCTCGGCATCACTCTTTTAAGCGATGAGAGCACGGATATGATGCAAGAATATGGCGTTTGGAAAATGAAAAAAAATTACGGCAAAGAGTATATGGGCATAGTCCGTACAACTCTCATTATCAATCCAGAAGGAGAGATAAAAGCCTTGTGGGAAAACGTTCGAGTCAAAGATCACGTGGCCAAAGTTCAAGCCGAACTCATCTCGCTTCAAGAAAAATAAATCCATCCACAAAAGCGACAATTAAATATAACTTAGATACAATTCCCCGATTTTTCTTCTTTTTAGAAGAAAATATTAACAGATTGCGTCAAAAGTTAGTGCAACCCTCTTTTTAGAGGTAATTGTTCGACGCCTTCAAAGCAAAACTAATAAAACTCTGGCTTGAAAAACAGCCCTTAAGGATTACCTATGGTAACTATGAAAGACCTTTTAGAATGTGGCGTTCACTTCGGACACCAAACTCGTCGTTGGAACCCGAAAATGAAAAAATATATTTTTGGCGTTCGTAAGAACATCTACATAATTGATTTACAAAAAACTTTACGTTATTTCCGTAACACTTATACAATCGTTATGGACGCTGCCGCTGAAGGACAAACCGTTCTTTTTGTTGGTACGAAGAAGCAAGCTCGCTCTTCCGTAAGAGACGCCGCAATCGCTTGTGGCATGCCATACGTTGACAATAGATGGTTAGGCGGTATGCTTACTAACTTCCCAACTATCCAAAAATCGATTCGTAAACTTGACGTAATTACCGAAATGCAAGAAAATGGTCAAATCGATCTTTTAACTAAAAAAGAAGCGTTAATGCTTTCTCGCAAAAAAGAGAAGCTTCAAGAGTATTTCGGTGGTATCCGTAATATGAAAAAACTTCCAGACATGTTATTTGTTGTAGACGCGGTAAAAGAGCACATAGCTGTTTTAGAAGCAAAATGTCTTAATATTCCAGTTGTCGCTCCACTAGACACTAACTGCGATCCAGACTTAATCACTTACCCAATTCCAGGAAATGACGACGCCATTCGTTCAATCCAACTATTTTGTCGTGAAATGACTGCGGCGATTAATGAAGGTAAAGCGCTTCGCGACGCGCCTGCGGAAGAAGAGCAAGAAGACGAGCAAACTGAAGAAGTAGTAGCTCCAGTAGCAGTAGAGGCAGTTTAATTATGGCGGCAATTACGGCGGCGATGGTAAAAGAGTTACGCGCTACTACCGACGCTCCTATGATGGATTGTAAAAAAGTTCTTGTTGAGGCCGATGGAGACATGGCAAAAGCGACTGAATTATTAAAAGAGCGTGGTATTGCCAAAGTGGCTAAAAAAGCTGATAGAGTAGCTGCCGAAGGTCTTGCTGGATTCATTATAGCTGATGATTTTTCTAAAGCGACCGTGGTGGAAGTTAACTCAGAAACTGATTTTGTCGCTCAAAACGAAAGGTTCCAAAATCTTATAAAAGAGACTGCTAAAGAGATTTATACAAATCAACCAGTAGACGTCGCGGCTTTAATGGCTAGTGAATTTGGTACAACTTTTACAGATACAATTACAAAAATCGGTGAAAAAATCGAAGTACGTCGCTTTAAGACGATTATTGCCGATTCGACAACCGCTTTAAATGGTTACATACATTCAAACAACCGTATCGCAGTTATAATCGCCGCTAAGTGCGACAGTGAAAAAACTGCCGAGGGTATGAGAGCGGTTCTTAAACAAGTTGCGATGCATACGTCCGCCATGAAACCAACAACTCTTTCTTATAAAGATTTTGACGCCGCTTACGTAGAATCGGAAACCATTGGAAGAATTGAAGTAATCAAAAAAGAGAACGAAGAGCTTTCTCGTCTTAAAAAGCCTCTTAAAAACGTTCCTCGGTACATCTCTATGAGTCAATTAACAGAGGAAGTTTTAGCTCAAGCCGAAGCTGACATCAAAGCTGATTTAACCGCTCAGGGAAAACCTGAAAAAATTTGGGATAAAATCGTTCCTGGATCTCTAGCTCGTTTTATCTCTGATAACACGACTTTGGACAAAGAACAAGCTTTATTAGATCAAAACTATGTTTTAGATGACAAATTAACAGTTGCTCAAGCTGTTGACGCCGCAGCTAAAGCTCTTGGTGGAACTGCTGAAATTACAGAGTTCATTCGCCTAGAAGTTGGTGAAGGCATAGAAAAATCTGTAAGTGATTTCGCTGCTGAAGTCGCTGCGCAAATGGCTTAATGAGATTAAAAAGCTAGAACTTTTAAGTTCTTGGCTTTTAATCCCAAACCCTCGCCAAAATACTCAATATCAACTCAAAGTCTCTTTTAAATACATAAGTTTTTCAAATCTAAACTCTAGTTTATAATTCTATGTTAAAATATTTGAAAAATTATGGAGAAACGCTTCTATGTCAATAATAATACCTCACTACGAAAATTTAAACTATGATGAAATGGCGAAAAAGATTGGGTTAAAAGTAGCCTATATGCCAATGTTGATAGAGAGTTTTTTAGAAGAATCCATACCAACTTTGGAAAATTTAAGAGAATCAATCACATCTAGAGATTACGCTTCTATAAAATCACAAGCGCATTCCATTAAAGGAAGCGCTGGAAATTTAAGACTAGATGAAATATATGAAATGGCAAAAGAGATGGAACTTTCCGCAACCGCTCATAAGATAGACTTTGAATATGAAGATTACAGAAATGCGATAAATCAAGCTATCTTAACCATACCGGCCTAACTATAAGTTATATGAAATTAAATATAAAGCAAAAATTATTTCTTATTGTCATTATTCCCACTATCGCTCTCTTACTCTCTGGCCTAAACCTTGGCTATAGCGATTACAACGCTATAAAATCTAATGAAAAACTATTGCTCAAAGCGGAACTAATTCGAGAGTCTAGCAAACTTGTCCATGATTTATATCTAGAGAGGGAATTAAGCTCTGCGTATTTCAATATTAACACACAGGAGTATTTTAGAGAAGAGCTTAAAGTCAAAAGAAAAATCACTAATTTAGACATTGAAATATTTAAATTAAAAAATATAGACTGTTTGGAATCAATAAGTCAAGAGTTTTTGAATAGCTCAAAAAAATTCATCTCTCAATTAGTTTTTGTAAGAGAACAAATAGAACGTCACGATATGTCGAGTGATGAAGGGTATACGTTTTACACAAACTTTACCACTGTGCTTTTAGAATTAATTAACAGCCTTTCGCTGCAATCAAATACCCAAACCAAGACTTCCTATATTCTATCCATACAAAAGCTACTAAAACTTCAAGCGTTGGCGGGACAAGAAAGAGCTTTTGTTACTAGGCTACTCGACCACGACGACATTAGCGATAAAGATAGATATGAAATTCGAAACTCTATTAAAGAACAAAAAAAAGAGAGTCAATATATAAAAATAATTTTGGAAGACACGATTTACGCAAAAGAGATTCAAACAATAGAAAAAAAGTACGTAAGCGCATGGCTTGAAAGATTCTTACTTTCTCCAAAAGAGTGGTTCATAGTCTCTACAAATAGAATTGAAGATATTAATAATCTTGAGAAAAGAATATTTAGTGAGATTTTACTCAATATAAAAGATGAGCAAAACTCTTTAAAATATAATCTATTTGTAAAATTATTCGGTACGCTGTTAGTTCTCATTATATTATTTTTCACTAGTTTAAATCTCTCAAATAAAATTGGAAACTCTCTTAAGAAACTAGACGAAGGAATACAAAAATTTTTTAATTTTTTACACTTCAAAAGCGAACTCCCATCTCCCATAGACACTGAATCAAATGATGAGATAAATAGCATGGCCCAAAATATAAACAAAGAGATGTTATCAATAAATGAGGATTTAAATGAAGATGCGGATTTTATCCATGAAGCGACAGAGATAGTGAAGCTTATGCAAGATGGCGATTTTTCAGAGAGACCTTACTTTGAACCAAAGAACCCAAATCTTCAAGAGCTAAAAGAAGTTTTAAATAATCTTATGGAACTACTCTCTGGTAAAATTAAAGAGCAAACAACGTCTCTTGAAAGGCTTAATTCATCTCTAGAAGATAAAGTGTATCACCAAACGCTTGAACTTCAAAATCAGGTACTCACAGTTACTCAAGCTAGAGACGAGGCATTGCAAGCGCAAGTTGTCAAAGATGAGTTTTTAGCAAATATGTCTCATGAAATCCGTACTCCATTAAACGCCATATTAGGTTTTGTATCTATACTTAAAAAGCAGATAAAGGAAGAAAAAGCGCAAAATTATCTCAAGATCATCGATACGAGCGGCAAATCTTTACTTACAATTATTAATGACATCCTAGATTTTTCAAAGATACAAAGTGGTAAATTCGTTATAGATAAACACCCTGTACATCCGGTTGATGAATTTAGCAACGCCGTTGTGCTATTTACGTCTAAAGCTTATGAAAAAGACATTGGATACGTAGTTTTCATTGACCCTAATTTGCCTGAGACAATAAACGTAGATTCCGTAAGAATAAAACAAATTTTGTCAAATCTTTTAAGCAACGCTTTTAAATTTACTCCTCTGTATGGTGAAGTAAAAGTATCCATTATTTATAGAGATAACCAGTTGATTATAGCCGTACGAGACACTGGCATAGGTATATCTAAAGAGAATCAGTCAAAAGTCTTTTCAGCGTTTTCCCAAGCCGATGGTTCGACTACGCGAAATTATGGTGGAACAGGTTTGGGATTATCCATATCGGCCAATCTTGCAGCGCTCATGAATGGCACGCTAACACTCGAAAGCGAAGAGAAGAAAGGGTCAACTTTTACATTAAGCGTCCCAGCGGACATTATCGACGAAAATGATTTGGAGTTAGCCAATACTCAAAAGTTTTCTCATCTTAAATTTGCAGTGCTTAGTAACTGTAAAAGCTGTGAATCGAGTGTTAAACTTATCAAAAAATATCTCAACGCTTTTGGGATACGCTCGATATTGAGTCTTAATTCATATCAAAAAGATGGTTATGACGTACTCTTTTTTATTCCAGACGAAGAGTATAATGAATATGTCATAGAATCTAAAAAGGCAAGTATAGCGATGTTGCGCTCAGATTTAATTAAACTTGGAGATATAGAGCATATAGAACCTCTCTACGCTCCTTTTTTGCCTAAGCATGTTATCAACGCACTAAACAATAGTGGCCTCAAAAACATTGCTGAAATGGAATCTGCGCCAACTGAGAAAACGGATAAAGAAGAAGCTCAATTTAAAGGTAAGGTTTTAATAGCTGAAGATAATAAAACGAATCAAATGCTTATCAAACTCTTACTTATGGACTATGGCGTTAACTTCAAAATAGCGAATGATGGACTTGAAGCGGTCGCCATGTTTAAAAAAGATAAATTTGACATGGTGCTTATGGATGAAAACATGCCAAATTTAAATGGCATAGAAGCCATGCTACAAATCAAAGAATATGAAAAAGAAAACTCTCTCTCCACAACCCCAGTAGTGGCTCTAACTGCAAGCGCTTTGGACTCTGATAGAGAAAGGTTTACAAAAGCGGGAATGGATGGTTTTATTGCAAAACCAATAGACACTAACCTTCTTGAGCTAGAATTAGAAAAATATTTAGCAAAAAGAACGCTCTAAAGCATACTGAAAACAATAAACGCAAAAAATGCGATAACTCCACTAATAAGCGCGTAAGGAAGTTGGGTTTTGACATGTTCAACCACTTCGCAATCAGCCGCCATTGATGAAATGATGGTAGTGTCTGAGATTGGTGAACAGTGATCCCCAAATACGCCACCACTTATCACAGCTCCTATGCTAAGAGCTATGTTTGCGTCCATTGAGACCGCCATTGGAACAGCCACTGGTATCATGATGCTGAACGTACCCCAACTCGTTCCCGTTGAGAAAGATATTATGGAACTAAGCAAAAAAACAACCGCCGCTAAAAAAATGACGTTTAGATTTTCACTTGCAAGCGACGCTAAATAGAGTCCAGTTTTTAAATCCGTAGTAACCTTCCCAATGCCAAACGCAAATAAAAGCACAACAGCGATTGGAAAAAGCTTTTTTGCCCCTTTGAAGGAAGTATTTACATACGTTTTGAAGGTCATGTTTTTAAATCCAATAAAATACGCGAACATAAAAGTGAGCGTTGCTAGCATTGTGTAAAATATAGAGCTAGAACCACTGCCTTTCAATAAGTTTCCATTCCCCGTTAAATACAAAAAGAAAAATACGAAAAATATCATAACGATTATTGGTAGAATCATAAATGACATACTAGAAGCTTTTCTTTCACTAACGTATTTTTCCGCTTTATTTAACGTCGCGTTTTTCATATAGCCAATGTCTACGTTAAACCACACAGCTAAAAACGTAACAAACAAAGCGCTCATGGCGTAAAAATTATACATGACCGCCTCAATTAAGATACTGATGGCGTCTTCGCTTATCATACCGTTTGCAATTTGAGTGGAGATGAGACCAAGTAAAAGCGCTCCCCATCCATTTAAAACTATGAGTGAACTTATTGGCGCAGACGTTGAGTCGCAAACAAGAGCTAATTTCGCATGAGGAACCGAGTGCTTGTCACAAAGCGGTTTACCAACGGCTCCGGCGATTAAAGAGGTAATGGAGGACTCTATGAAAATAACAACCCCTATAAAGTACGCCAAAAGCAATGCCCCCCGAGGGGAGGATACAAGGGATTTTTGATTTTGAGCGAAAAGAACAAAACCCTCTATGCCCCCACTCTTTTCAATAAGAGCCATAACGCTACCAACCAAAATCGCAAAGCCTAACGTTTTAAGTATCCAAGGCTCGCTGAGCAATGATATAAAAAGCTCATAGATAGCTTCGGCCGTACTCACAAAACTAAAATCACTCATAATGAAAAGAGCTAAAACAATACCCCCAAAAAGGGAGATTAGAACATTTTTAGAGTAAAGGGCTAAAACGATGGCGAGAAGCGAGGGTAGTAAGGATAAGGCGGAAAGTTCTATAACGTCGTCCTAAAATTCTATCTCTAAAAGCATAAGGCCTAAACGACCAAATTTCTCTTGATAACTTTCACACTCTTGTTGTTTAGCGATTTTAAATCCAAGTTTTTTATAAAAAAGTTCAACTTCCAAAGAGCCTATTTCTATAATTGTTTGAGCGATTCTATAACCTTTGAGTCTAGCGGTTAAAAGACTCTTTTGCATAAGCGTTTTCAGAACGCCCACATCCATGAATCCATCAAGTTCTTCCATAAAATCAAACATCAACGTTCGCTTGTTTAAATCAAATTGACAACTATAAAAAACTTCTAGTCTATCGTTGACTTTGTCCGTACAGCCAACTTCTTCAAGCGCTAACGCAAATTGATCCTTGGTGGAAATTCTTGGTTCGTAACTGCAAAGCGAACCAACGCTTTTTCCATCCAACTCGGCTATCAAAAAGTTGCTATAATGACAATAACTCTTCGCTTTTGTTTGCGTCAACTTTTCTAATTTATCCAATATAATTTTATCGTCATTCATTTCAAAAACTATGTCAAACATTCCATCTTTCTTGCCAGCTCTTGAACTTTTAAGTATCATCTGCGCCAAAAAAGGAGCATCTTCTACATTTGCGTTTCTTATTTTAATACTCATAATATTCTTCCATAATTTATTTAATTCATATAAAAGATATAGTACCATACTTTATGATAAAAAGCATCTTAATTTTAGTAAGTATTTCAATATTGTCGTTTTCATCAGAACAAATCGTCTTAGTCGTTAGCCAAGATTTCAACAGTTCCATGGCTCAAATGGAGTACTTTCAGGGCTCAACTCTAGTAGGCACAGAGATAGAGGTAAATATAGGCAAGAATGGATTGGGTTGGGGATTGGGGGTGATTCAATTTATCCAAAAAACTTTTGAACCACTTAAATATGAGGGCGATAACAAAGCTCCCATTGGCGTTTTTAAACTTACTTCCATCTTTGGTTACGCCTCTGAGAATCACTACAAAATGCCTTATTTTCATGCGTCAAAAAATTTAATATGCGTTGACGATAGCGACTCTCCTGATTATAACAATCTTATAATTGCGAATGGAGACGAAAAAAGTTTTGAATATATGAGACGAAAAGACACGCAATACAAAGTAGGCATAGTCGTTGAGCATAATAAAAACGCTCAAAAAAGACGAGGTTCTTGCATCTTTATACATGTGCAAAAAGGAGATAACAAGCCAACAAGCGGATGCACTTCAATGAAGGAAGATGAAATCATCAAACTAGTCAATTGGCTTGATAAAAGTAAAAATCCTATTTTAATTCAAATCCCAAAAAGTTACGCAAAAGAAGTTTTAAAATTATATCCGGAGTTAAAAAATTCTAAATTACTAAAAGAGGAAGATTAATCTTCCTCTTTAATCATTCTATCTTTAGCTTCTATTCCCATTAAGGATAGCCCTGTTTTTAAAGACAACGCCACTATGAGCAATAACTTAAGAAATTTGGCCTCATCTTCGCTACCTATTATTCTCACGTCATAATAAAATTTATGAAGAGACGCAGCAAGAGATTTAAGATATTCCGGCAGTTTTTGCACCTGACGAGAATTAAACGCCTCTTCTATTACTTCGGGAAGCAGTAAAGCGTCAAAAAGTAAAGTATCCGAGCGCTCATCAAATCCCTTAAGAGAAGCGGACATAATCTCCTCGCGACTGAAAGAACTTTTGCTTAAAAGAGTGTTTATTCTCGCATGAGCGTACTGAATGTAAAAAATGGGGTTTGAACTATCTTGTTTTTTAAATTCCGCTAAGTCAAACTCTAAGGAGGTATCGCTCTTTTTCGAAGCAAAAATAAATCGAAGGGCGTCAGAACCTATCTCTTCAACTATGTCGCTCATGAGTATAACGTTACCAGCGCGTTTACTCATTTTATATGGTTCGCCATCTTTTAAAAGAGAAACCATTTGAGACAAGAGAACTTCAAGTTTTTTACTGTCATATCCCAAAAATTCAATTGACGCTTTTACTCGGGGGATATATCCATGATGATCGGCACCCCATATATTGATGTAATGATCATAGCCTCGTTCAAATTTTTGATTGTGATAAACAATATCTCCCGCTAAATAAGTAGGGCGGCCATCTTCACGAACCACAACCCTATCCTTCTCATCTTCTTTTTGTTCAGACGCAATCCAAATTTTACCTTCACTCTCATAAACTCCAGAACCCATTTTGGACATAACTCTATCCCAGTCGGAGTAAAGAGAAGACTCATTTACAAAGGTATCGAAAAAAATATTCGTATCGCCCAAATCTTTGACGATTATCTCCATAACCTTGTCTTTTGCCCACATAGCAAGCTCTTTTTGACGAGACTCGTCACTAAGAATCGCTACTCCAAAACGATCACTAGCGCCTCTCGCTAGATCTTCTAGATATTCACCGCGATAGTAGGATTCAGGATACTGAACGTCTTCTTCTCTTAAAATATTTTCTCTAGCGTAAAGTTGTATGGAAAGTCCAAGCAAATCTATCTGATTTCCCGCATCATTGACATAGTATTCAGCGGTAACGTCATAGCCTAAATGCTTTGCCAAGCGATATAGGGTGTCTCCATAAACAGCTCCTCGAGCATGCCCAATATGAAGTGGTCCCGTTGGATTTGCGCTCACAAACTCTAACAATATTTTTTTATTTTTTTCTTGCTTTGCAAACTCTGTCTGATGCTCTAACGCCCAAGAGCCATACTCCGATAAGAAGTTTTCACTTAGACGAAAGTTTAAATACCCTTTTACCGACTCAACGCTTGCAAACTCTTCATTTTGTGAAAATGAGGCAACCAATTCTTCCGCTATTAGCATAGGTGATTTTTTCAACTCTTTTGCTAAAGAAAAAGCGATGGGGGTGGCAAAATGACCAAAAGAACGATCACGAGGTTTTTCTAAAACGACCTCACGACCCAATATTTCGCGTAGTAACGCAGATACTCGTTGTTTCAAGGTTTAAGCTTGAGTGGTAGTTTTTGGAGCTTCAGTAGACGCAACCGTTTCACTACCTTCGACTTTTTTAGGAGCTTCAGATGCCACTTCCGTAGCGTCGTCTTTCATTTCTGATTTAAAATTTTTAATCCCCCTACCAAGACCTTTTGCCAAATCAGGTATCTTTTTAGCGCCAAATAATAAAACCACAATCCCTAAAATTAGTAATAATTCCGTTGTGCCCGGCATTCCCATATAATATTCCTTGTATAATAAATTTTTGTGAGTATATCTTTAATTTGCTGTAAAATCTCTTATCTATGTAAAAGCGACTATTCTAAATTTTCCCAACTCTGAATAAAAGTATTAATCTGATCATCAGACTTTTTAAATCTAGCCGTAAGAGCTATTTGACGTAATTTATCAGCGGCTTCTACGAAATCATCATTTATAATTAAGAAATCATATTCAGATACTCTCTGGATCTCACGTTTCGCCATCTTTAGGCGCGCGTCAATCACGTTTTTTTCGTCCGTAGCGCGATTGATGAGTCTACTTTTCAATTCTGATAAGCTTGGAGGCGATATGAAAACTGAAGTAGTTATGTCGCCAAGCCTATTGTTTATAGCGCTATTGCCTTGAACGTCAATATCGCAGAGTATTAACTTACCCTCCTCTAACGCTTTTCTTATAGGCTTTATAGAAGTTCCATAATAATTGCCATGTACAAGAGCATGTTCTAGAAAAAAATCATTCTCCATGTCCTTTTTAAATTCTTCCATACTTACAAAGTGGTACTCAACGCCATCTGTCTCGCCCTCTCTCATTGGACGCGTTGTTGTGGATATGGAAAAATAGTACTCTCCAATATCGTTTTTTATTTTATTGATTAGTGAACTTTTTCCAGCTCCACTTGGACCAGAAAGAACTAAAACGGCGCCATTTACGAAACTCATACGCTATTCCCCCAATGTGATATTAATACTAATCTTCATACCCTTCATTGAAGCCGCCACGTTTTTATCGTTTAACGCTTCTAAAAGTTTTTTAAGAGCTTCGACTCCATCATTTTTAGTGTGCTCATCAATTTCTTGCTTTAATTCTTCCACTTCATCAAAGGTTCCATCTTCGCCTAAAGCGTCATCGTCTATCTCTTCGACTTCTTCACCAAACGCAATTTTAAAATCTTTAGAAGTAAGTGAGTCAATAGAATTAATTTCACTTGTGGCAATGTCTAAAAGCGTTTCTTTATTGACTTCACCATTTAAATCTTCTGCGCTTAGTTCACTCACCGCTGTTTCTATTTGAGTTTCTAAGTCTAAATCAAAAGAATCCAACAAATCTTCTTCATCAACGCTTAACTCTTCATCAAATTCCGTCCCTAGAGTTTCATCCATGTCATCTTCCTTAGCAACGTCAAGCGATAAATCCAAGTCATCATCTTCAAATTCCAAATCTTCTTCATCAAGATTTAACTCATTATCATTTTTGACTACTTCCGAGTCTGTCTCATCTTCAAAAAAATCACTATCTAGTTCCAAATCATCGATGTCAAAATTTAATTCATCATCAAGTTCATCCAAGTTGCTTATTTCTTCACTAGTTTCATCAAGTAAGTCTTTTACTTTTTGCGCTTCTTCATTATCCAAAACACCCTCTCCGAT
>CALDOC010000458.1 GCA_937914675.1 uncultured Sulfurimonas sp. | reverse complement strand
TATTACAATATGACCCGATTATTAGGGGATTGAAACCTCGGCATTGATTTATCTGCAAAAAAACAACATTTTTTTAGTAACGAAATGAGGGCTTCGTTTGTGGTGTGTAAACTTTCGCCAACGGACAAGATACATTGTCCAAAATAAAAGGATAGTTTATGAAAAATAAGTTTTTAAGCATAGTTGCGACGGTTGGGGTTTTGAGTAGTTCTTCATTCGCGGCGAGTTCATTTTTTAGCGTGGGTTATACGATGGCGGACGTTGATGGCGAGTCTAAGAGTGGCGCGAGTTTTGATTATGGGCTTAAGTTTGGTGAAACGATGAAACAGACGATTGGGGTAGGGTACTCGTTGTTGGGTAGTGGCGCAAGCTCTTCAAGCGACTCGGGAAACATCGGTAACATTTACTACAATCTAGGGTATGAAGCGTTTAAAGACACCGTGTTCTACGGCTCGATTGGTTATGGGTTTCAGTCTCTAGGTTCTAGCGGCGCGGGCTCCAACAGAACGACTGCGATGTCAGCTGGAATGAGCTACGGCGCTGGTTTAGAGTACTCTCTTACAGAACGTTTTATGGTGGAAGCAAGTTATAGACGATACAATCTCAGCTACCTCATGTTAGACTATGCGCTAACGACGGCGAACGTGAGTTTAGGCTATAAGTTTTAACGCTTCAAACAGTGATAATTTAAGTAGAGAAAACTGCCAAAACTCTTTTCTCGCAAATCTAAAATGGCGCTACAAAATATAGCGTTATTTGAAGTTTGACCCTTGCAACTTCCTATATTCATCGAGAGGTCTTATGTCCTCTATTTGTATCTCAGGAATGTCGCTTAATGAATTTACCAAAATTCCTATGTATCGACCTTTGCCACCAAACTTAAGTATCACTATCTCTTCGTATTTCTCACTATTTTTTTCTTGAATGAATTTTTGCGCGTCTATAACAAACACTACGCTGTCTTTGTTTAAAACGCCAAGGACTTTTTCCTCAAAATCATCATGCTGCGTCACCTTGCATGAATAAACAAGACTTTGTTTACGTTGTGGCAAAAAATCATGGTATTTATACGTTTCTACGTATTTTGCGACTTTGTTGTTTTCATCAATATTCGCATACTTGAGCTTTTGATTTCATTTCGCTGACGCTTTTTTTGAGAAGTTCAGTGGCTAAATAATTGATAAGCTGTCCCAATTTTTACTTAAGTCATGTAGTTTGTCTCGACTCTGCTCCACGAGTTGAGCGTCCATGATACAGCTAAAGCCTATTGAAATAGCTTCTATCGCTGTATAAATAATAACCATGGCGCGCAGCAAAAGAGCAGTGTTTATAGCTTTTTTTTGATACAATGCCAGTAACAATTATTTTAAAATTTTTGCGCTTTAAATTTGAATTGGCAAAGATAAATCTGTTTTGAAGCGACAATCGTTAACAAAAGATTAAAAACAAAAGGTTTGCATTTTGACAAACTCCCAAAAAACCGCTTTAAATTCCGCAAATATGGAAGCTCTAAAAAATCATATTTCAATTTACCATAACCACAATGATCAGCAACTCTTATTTTACGTAGAAAAAGAAAATTTCGAAGCGATATTCGACATTGGCATGAATAAAGCGATTTCAAAGAAGAGGATTCATCTGCTCGAACTCATTCATCCTCATGACGTTGAGCTATTTGGCGTCTCTGACGCTGGCGACTCGCTTGATGAATCTTTTGAGCTTATTTTTCGTATTTTAAAGAAGAATAAAGAGATTATCATAGTAAAAGGTAAGTTTCATCGACTCTCAAGCGACGCCATAGTTGAGAATTTGCTCTTTAGGGTTGAATTAATCGACGTTAGAAGTTTGAGTGGATTGAGTGAAAAATCGGATGAGCTCAGCGTCATGGAGATGAACTTTCAAGCAATGTTGGAGAATACGAACGATTTTATTTACTTTAAGGACGCCCACCACGTCTTAACGGCCTCAAGCGACAGTATGGCGATTATTGTCGGATACGAAAAAGGCGAAGAGATAGTTGGTAAAATGGATTACGAGCTGTTTCCAAAAGAGCATGCGGATATTTATTATGAACTTGAAAAAGAAATTTACAAAGGAAATCTTTCCCACATAGAGGAGATTCAGCCTTTTTTTGATGAAAACAACAAGCAAGGTTGGGTAGACAATCGAAAATACCCAATAAAAAACTCCGCTGGAAAAGTGATTGGGCTCTTTGGTGTCGCTAGAGACGTAACGAAACTAAAAAACGTTGAATCAGAGATTAAAAAGACCCAACTAAAGTTTTTTTCCATCTTTGAGGAGGCTTTGGACGCCATTGTTTTGATAGACGTAGAGACGCAAACATTTTTGGAATTCAACAAAAAATCTCTTGAGACGTATGGCTACTCAAAAGAGGAATTTAAAAAGATTACCACGAAAGATCTTGAAATAATTGAAGACGAGAATGAGATAAAAGTTCGCCAAACAAACATAGTCGAAAGAGGTTGGGACAAGTTTTTAACCAAACACAAAACAAAAGATGGCTCCATAAAAGATGTTTCCGTTAACGTAGTAAGGATAATTTTGGATGAAAAACCATATTTATACGCTACGTTCAATGACGTCACTCGTCAAAAAGAGATTGAAAACGAGTTGCTTGAAACAAACAAAAAACTTACCAATCTCGCTGAAAACATTCCCGGGGTTATTTACAACTTTCAAGTATTTTTAGATGGCAGGATGTGTTTTCCTTACGCGTCGGAACATCTTTATGACATTTACGGCGTGATGCCCCAAGAAGTGAAAGAGGACGCTTCAAAAATTTTCGCTCTCACTCATCCCGAAGATATAGATCATATCAAGAAGACGACGCAAAGCTCTTTCGATAATCTGACGTTGTGGGAAGATGAGTTTCGCGTGACGCATCCAGATAAAGGGATTATGTGGATTAAAGGAATAGCCAAACCCGAAAAACAACCTGATGGCAGCGTATTGTGGTATAGCTATATTTACGACATCACGAACTGGAAGAAGCAGGTAGAATTAATCAAAGAACAAAACGAAGAATTTAAAACAATTTTTGACATTTCACGCGATGGACTGGCAATTCTCGACCTACAAAGCAATTTTTTGGATTTTAACGACGCTTATCTCTCAATGAGCGGATTTAACCGCTCAGAACTTTTGGCAACTTCCTGTTTGGCGTTATCGATTATTGAAGATCAAGAACGAGTAAGAACGGCTTTGCAAATCGTATTTGAGATGGGTTATTTGGAATCTTTTGAAAAAACTTGCATCAATAAAAATGGCAGCTATGTTTCCATGAAGATGGCCTTTTCGTTAATGCCGGACAATAAGCGCATTATGGTCAGCGCCAAAGATATAACCGACGCTAAGAATCATGAAAAGGAACTCGAACGCATCGCCCATTTCGATCCATTGACAAAATTGCCAAATAGAGTGCTGTTTTCAGACCGAATGAAGCAAAGCGTGGTAAATTCACATCGCAACAATCAAAAAATCGCCCTCGCTTATCTCGATTTAGACGGCTTCAAACAGGTAAACGACGTTTATGGACATGACGTAGGGGATCTTTTGCTCATTGAAGTCTCCAAACGAATGCAAAACGCTCTGCGAGAAGGGGACACTCTCGCGCGTTTTGGCGGTGATGAGTTCGTTGTAATTTTGAACAATCAGAATGACAAAAGCGAAACGTTCACTATTTTAAATCGTTTGCTTGAAGCCGCGTCATCTCCCATTGAAATTCACAACGCCCTTATAACCGTCTCCGTCAGCGTAGGAGTCACTTTTTATTCAAAAGAGTATGGCGTTGACGCGGACATTCTACTTCGCCAAGCGGACCAAGCTATGTACGAAGCCAAATTGCGAGGTAAAAATCAGATAGCGGTTTTTAATGAAATTTTAAATATCTCCAATGAGATTGGCGAAAGCGCCTTGGCAATCAAAAACGCCCTAAACAATAACGAATTTACTCTTTGCTATCAACCTAAAGTCAATATGAAAAGCGGTGAAGTTATCGGAGTCGAAGCGTTGATTCGCTGGAACGATCCAGTTCGAGGCGTAGTCTATCCTGACGATTTTCTCTCAATCGTGGACAATCGCCCGTTAATGTATGAAATCGACCAATGGGTTTTTAACGAAGCGTTGTCTCAGATTTGCCGATGGCGAACTGATGGACTCGCCACGAAAGTTAGCGTCAATATAAGCGCTTACACGTTTAAGCAGCCTAATTTTTTCTCTTTGATTGATGACACTCTTGCAAAACACCCAAATGTCGATCCTCGTCAGATCGACATTGAGATACTCGAATCTAGTTCATTGCATGAAATAGACGAAGTGCGCCAAATTATAGAAAAATTGCATGAGCGAAACATTACGGTTTCGCTTGATGATTTTGGAACTGGGTATTCAACCCTTTCTTATCTTAAAAAGTTGGGCATCGACACGCTGAAAATCGATAAGAGTTTTGTTTTAGACATCTTGCATGACTCAGGTGATTTGAGCATTGTGGACGCGTCCGTCGGTCTTGCCGAAGCGTTTAGCGCCAAGCCGCTCGCAGAAGGCGTTGAATCTATTGAGCATGGCAAGATTCTCATTCAACTGGGATGCCAATTGGCTCAAGGATACGTCGTTGCGCGTCCAATGAGCGGCGATTTGCTTCCAAAATGGGTCAAAAAGTGGAAGACGCCTCAAAGCTGGCGAGACGCGCAGAGAAACGACTCAAGACAGTTGCCATCGCATTTAGAGGTTTTGACTTAAGTTACTGTGGCGTTCTCAAGGTTTTTATATCGGCGCTTTGGCGAAGTCTGGCGAAATAACTGCTCAAAACAATCTCTCGTTTGTCGCCCATGATGGAGTTTATGATTTGATTTCGAACGCTCTCCAATCCAGAGTCTTTAGCGGACTTTATCTCTTTGAGATAGAAGCTCATGTAACCTTTTTGACCATCTGGAACAATCGTCGTAAAATTGTTTAAAGCGGTTCTCTCAAGAAGGGACGCCAACTCTGGAGAAATTCGCTCATAAGGAAGAGTTTGTTCTTCGGTATGAATGTCGGGAGAGTAAAACATCGGATTGTCTATCTTCTCTTGAAGTCTCGACTGCTCTTTGGCTTGATAAATGATGACGGTAAACTCTGATGGATGTTTGTAATCGTCTTTGTGAAGCTCGTAGTACTCTCTAACGTCGTCTTCGCTTGGTTCGGAGATGGCCGAGTAAGATATGGCGGAATAAAGCTTTTGGCTCAGAAGCTTTTGTTTTACTTTCTCTTTTAATTCCGTTGAACTCATTCCATTGGAATTTCTAACCGCTTCGTAAAATTCGCTAATGTTGAGATTGTTTCTAGCCGCGGTTTTTTTGATGTCGTCATAGACTTCAGAAGCGTCTACGCTTATTTTCCTATCGTCAATTTCAATCTCTTCGAGTTTTTGGCGGATTAAAGCGTCGGAAGCTTTTTCAAGGTTTACTTTAGAGTTCTCCATCTCTTTGCGTATATCCATCAAAGTAATCGCTTTGTCTTTGACGACAATCGCCACGCCGTCGTAAACTTGCGCGTTTAAAAGAGTCGCTAGAACTAGAGTTAAAAATATTTTATGCATAATTATCCGTTTTAAAATTTTTGTATATCATTTTACCAGCCTTTAACCAACAGTTGCCTAAAATTCGATATTTAAAATCAAAGGCTTCGTCATGGTTGTTACTCGTTTTGCTCCAAGTCCTACTGGATACTTACATATAGGTGGCTTAAGAACCGCGCTTTTCTCATATCTTTGGGCTAAAAAAAATGGTGGTAAATTTCTTTTACGCATAGAAGACACCGATAAAGCGCGAAATTCAGAAGAGGCGGCTCAAGCGATTTTGGACGCGTTTGAATGGCTAGGCCTGAAATCTGATGGTGAAATCATTTATCAGAGCAAGCGCGACGATATTTACGCAAAGTATATCAAACAACTTTTAGACGATGGCAAAGCCTACAAATGCTACATGAGCAAAGAAGAGCTAACCGAGTTGCGCGAAACTCAAATGGCGAACAAGCAAAGAACGATGTACGATGGTCGTTATCGCGATTTTGAGGGAACTCCGCCTCAAGGCGTAGAGCCGGTGATTCGCATAAAAGCTCCGATGAGTGGAGAGATAATCGTTCGAGACGGAGTGAAGGGCGACGTTAAATTTCAAGCTGAAGACATCTTAGACGATTTTGTCATAGCGCGAGCCGATGGAAGTCCGACTTACAACCTCGTGGTGGCGATTGACGATTATCTTATGGGCGTCAACGAGGTCATTCGTGGAGACGATCATCTATCGAACACCCCAAAACAAATCATAATTTACGAAGCGTTGGGTTTTGACATGCCTTCTTTTTATCATGTGCCTATGATTCACAACAGCGGAGGCAAAAAACTCTCTAAACGCGACGGGGCGACCGACGTAATGGCTTACAAAGAGATGGGTTACACTCCAGCGGCTCTTCTTAATTTTTTAGTGCGTTTGGGTTGGAGTCATGGAGATCAAGAGATATTTTCAATGGATGAGATGAAAACTCTTTTTAATCCCCAAGACATTAACAAATCGGCTTCCATTTACAATACCGAAAAATTAGATTGGCTCAATTCACACTATATAAAAAATAGTTCCAATGACGAATTGACCAATCTTTTAACGGATTTTGGCATACTTTTAACTTCTCATGATAAAAAAGAGATTTTACTCGACGCGCTAAAAGAGAGAGCCAAAACTTTAAAAGAGTTGGCGACTCTTGTCTTGGAAGTGACGAGCGCGCCGACTTCTTACGATGAAAAAGCGGTGAAAAAGGCTTTTAAAGGCGACGCTTTTGAAGTGTTAAACGCTTTTGGCGCTAAAGTGAGCGCAAGCGACGCGCCTAAACTGCCTCTGGATTATCATGCTCTTATGGAAAGCGTCGTTAGTGAGATGGAGATAGGTTTTGGCAAAATTGGTCAACCTCTTCGCCTTGCTCTTTTAGGCAAACTAAGTGGTCCCGGACTTGACGTCGTGATGTCGGTTATAGGTAAAGAAGAGACGATGTTAAGAATCGAGAAGGCTATTTTAGCCAACTCTTAATGAAGATTGCAATCCGCGCAAAGCGCGGATGCAAGAGATTTTAATAAATACCTAAAATCTGAAACTGTACGTACCAAATAGCTATCGAAATTGCGTATCCAACTAAGATGGTCCATGAATGTTTCAAATGCGAGCCAAACGTGTATATGCCATGAAGTCTACCCATAACGCCAACTCCCGCGGCGGAACCAAAACTAATTAAACTGCCACCAATTCCAGCCGTCATCGTCACAAGCATCCATTGGTCGACTCCCATGGTTGGGCTTGATTTTAAGATAGCGGACATAACCGGAACGTTGTCCACAATCGCGGAGATAAAACCAACGCCAACGTTCGCCGCGGTTGGTCCGACTAACTCATACATGCTATGGATGTAGTGTAAGAAACCTAAAAAGTGCAAAGCTCCAACGGCGGAAAGAATACCAAAGAAGAAAAGAAGCGTGTCGTTTTCCACTTTTTGCATATTTACGTAGATGTTAAAACTATGCGCGCCGCTTTTAGTAAGATGCACAGAGTAAAATTTAAGTAGAGCCAAACCAAACATCATGCCCCACATGGCGGGAAAATGGAAAAATTGATGTCCTAAAACGGCGATGATAATCGTACTAACGCCTAGATAAACTACGCCCATTCCACCATCTAAAACCTTTGGTTTTTTCTCAGTCGAAGCGTCAAACGCGGGAGACCCGGAAGGAACGGAGAGACTAAGCAAATAGGCGGTAACGGCCCATCCAACCACGGACGCCGGGAAAAGGTAAAGAAAGTCGATAAAATCGCCTTTGTTCGCCGTCCAAGCCATCAGCGTCGTTATGTCTCCAAATGGAGACCAAGCGCCACCCGCGTTAGCCGCAACGACGATGTTGATGGCTCCAGGTACGAGAAACGAAAGATTTTTTTTGTCAATCGTAAAAAGAACGGTGGAAAGGATAAGGGCGGTTGTTAAGTTGTCCGCGACTGGCGAGATGAAAAACGCCAAAAGACCAGTAAACCAAAATAGTTTTTTGTACGTGTAGCCTTTTGAAACCAGCTTATATTTCATCAGATCAAACACGCCGCGTTCTATTAGCGTTTCAATGTACGTCATGGCGACTAGCAAGAAGAAAAATATTTCCGCTATCTCTAAAATTAGCACCTTTAATTCCGCGTGTATAGGCTCTGGATCCATTCCGTTTAGCGCGTAATAAATTCCTATGAGCATAAACATAAACGTACCCGCAAATAGCGCCGGTTTCGCTTTATTTACTTCATATCTCTCTTCTGCGGCTATAAAATAGTACGCCACTACAAAGACGGCTAAACTTAACCATCCAACCCAAGTTGTCGCAAGACTTATTGCTTCATGTTCCATTAACTCTCCTCTTGTATTGTGTGAACCCCTATGGATTCTTTTCGATTTAATGCTGAGATAACTATCTCTTTAGCCGTTAACAAACGAAATTTCAATAGTCTACCAATTTTTTCATTTAAAAGAGCATTAATGGTGTCCAAAGCGTCGTTTAATCCATTATTTGTTCTTATAATAGATACATTTTCCCACATTACATGTCTGAGTTGATTCTTTTTAACTTTGTCTTCTTTGCAACTCATAATGTCATTGAGAGCGTCAAACTCCAAAAATTCTTTTTTTTCACCATCATGAGCCAAGATGTCGAGAGTCGCTTTTTTCGCAAAGACGAGACCCTCTAAAAGAGAGTTTGACGCCAGCCTATTGGCTCCATGAACTCCGGTGGACGCCACTTCGCCTATGGCGTAAAGGTTTTTTACGTCAGGAACTCTGGCGTTTAAATCGGTCTTGATTCCCCCAATGGCGTAATGAAACGCGGGAGAGATGGGCACTCGCACTCTAGGAACGTTAAACCCAAGTTCTCTCAAACTTTTGCATATGTTGGGAAATCTGTGTTCAAAGTATTTTTCATCAAAATTAGAAAACGACAAGTAAATTTTCAGTCCCGTTTTCTTTTTGTATTTAAACATCGACTTGCTTACCACGTCGCGAGACGCCAACTCTCCTCTTTCGTCGTAGTCAAACAAAAATCGTCGTCCATTTTCATCTTCCATGGTGGCGCCCTCGCCGCGAAGCGCTTCGGTGAGCAACATCTTTTGAGCGTCCGTACTATTTACAAAAACCGTCGGATGAAACTGCAGCATCTCCATTCTATCGAGTTTTATCCCCTTCATGACGCAAAGACCTTGCATGTCGGCGCTAATGCATGGAGCGTTCGTGTGGTACTCGTACAACGAACCGACCCCGCCGCTCGCGATGATGACGTTTTTTGCGTATATGTTTCTAATCTCGCGATGATCCAAAACGGTCACTCCGTAACATTCGCCATTTTTTATAAGCAGATCGACCACTCGCGTGTCGCCAAGCATCGCGTGCGTGTTGCGTTCGAGTAAAAAATAGTGCAAGTATCTACCTGTGGCGTCGCCGCCGGCGTGAAGAATTCTTTCACAGGAGTGAGCCGCTTCTTTGGTATAAAGCAACTCTCCATTTTCTCCTCTGTCAAACTCAAAACCGTTGTTAATCAAATCGTCAATCGCTTCTCTGGAATTTTCACTCAAAAGAGTTACCGCTTCTTTATCGCAAAGTCCAGAACCGGCTTCTAGAGTGTCTTTGATGTGCGAGGGAATGTCGGCTTCGTCTCTAGCGAGAGCCACTCCGCCTTGCGCGTAAAAAGTGTTGCATTTGAAAGTCTCGCGTTTGTTTATAACGAGAACCTTTTTGTCTTTTGGCAGATTCATGCTCGCGTAGAGTCCAGCGACGCCAGCGCCAATTATTATTACGTCGTATCTCATCATGGTTTTACGCAACTTTCATTGTTCTCAAAACTTTTTTTCTCTAGTATAAAGTTGACGTTTTTATCGTTAGCCGGTAACGCTTCTTGATAATAAGGCGCCCCTTTATACCCACAGCCACTTATACTTAACGCTAAACTTGCTATAATTATCGCATGAAAAACGCCAATCAAATTATTAAAAATATTCAAAATAAACCCCAATTTTCTAAACTATCTCGTTATAAGTGCATTGATAGAATCAAATCCATCTTCACTCCGCCTCTTCAAAGGATGATAAAGTTTTCATACATGAAGAATAATACACTATTTTTTGTTTTAAATCACCCCGGAGCCAAACAAGAGTTTGATAATAATATACAAAGCATTAAAAGCGCGTTAAATTTTTATACGCCGGAGGAGTGTACAGACGTTTTGATAGAGGACATTAAAGCTTTTGTGACGCATACTCCCAATAAAGTTTTTGTTTTAAAGCCAAAAGAACCCGTACTGTATTCCGAACGCTCAACTGGAAATTTTGAGATAAACATAAAAGATGAAAAATTAAATCAGCTTGTCCGAAACATACGAAACATCATAAAAGAAAAGATTAACCATGACGCTTGAAGAAACAATAAAACAGCTCCCGATTTCGGCGGGAATTTACCAATACTTTGACAAAAATGGGCATCTCCTTTACATAGGAAAAGCTAAAAACCTCAGTAATCGCGTCAAAAGTTACTGGCAATTTACTCCAGAACTCCACGCTTCGTCTCAACTGAGTCTTAGAATATCCAAAATGATAAATCAAACGGTTTCCATGCGCTATATTGTAGTAAATAGCGAACATGACGCGCTTATTTTAGAGAATTCTCTGATAAAGCAGTTGAACCCAAAGTACAATATCCTTCTTCGCGATGACAAAACGTACCCTTACATCTACGTTGACAACTCATCGGAGTATCCAAGGTTTGACATAACGAGAAAAATAATTAAAAGCAAAGAGATAACTTATTTTGGCCCTTACTCCGTTGGAGCTAGAGATATTTTAGATTCGGTGTACGAGATATGCAAACTTGTCCAAAAAAAGGCCTGTCTCAAGTCAAAAAAACTTTGTTTATACTATCAGATAGACAAATGCCTTGGTCCATGCGAGTTGCCAATAACAAAAGAGAGATACAAAATAGAGCTTGATTTGGCGACGACTCTCATACAAAATAAAAAAGCGCTACTCAATAAACTTCAAGAAAAGATGAGTTTTTACGCCGAAGAGTTGCGCTATGAAGAGGCGGGAGAGATTAGAGACAGGCGCGAGCGAATAAGTCGTTCAGAAATAAAAAGCGATATAGACTTCGCTAGCGATGAAAACTATGATATTTTCGTGATACAAAACTCTAGTTCAAGAGCGGTTGTGGTGAGAATATTTATGCGTCATGGCAAAATCATCTCTTCGTCTCATGATTTTATAGCTCTTCATGAGGGCGTAGATTATGACGAGCTTTATAGCAGAGTCTTACTAGATTTTTACGCAAGTGAAAAGCCACCTATAATCGCGCCAATTTTGGTTGGGGCGAAGTTTGAAAACATTGAAATAATCAGAGAACACGTCAGCAAAGTTTTTGAAAAAAAAGCTCAAATAGAGGTTCCGGAGATAGGCAAAAAAAAGCATTTGATAGAGTTGGCGACGCTCAACGCTTTAGAGCTTTTAAAAAGGGATAAAGTCTCCATAAACAGAGAAATTCTCGAAGAGTTGCAAGAGCTTTTAGGTTTACAAAAAGTTCCAAACAGGGTTGAGGTTTTTGACAACTCCCATATGTCCGGAGTGGCGACGGTTGGGGCTATGATAGTGTATGAAGATGGAAAATTCGATAAAAAAAGTTATAGAACGTATCATCTTGAGGCCAAAGACGAATACGCCCAAATGAGAGAGACGCTCACGCGACGAGTCCAAAGTTTTTCAAAAAATTCTCCGCCCGATTTATGGATCATAGACGGAGGAGCCACTCTGTTGAAATTGGCAATGGACATTTTAGAATCAAATGGCGTATTCATAGACGCCATTGCCATATCAAAAGAGAAGATAGACGCCAAATCGCATCGCGCCAAAGGCAAGGCAAACGATATTTTGCATGCAAACGATAAACTTTACGCGTTAAAAGATAGTGACAAAAGATTGCAATGGGCGCAAAACTTGCGAGACGAAGCGCATAGAGCGGCAATAACTTTTCATAAGAAAACAAAATTAAAATTAGACCAAGAGAGTAAATTGTTAAGTTTACAAGGAATTTCTCAGGCAAAAATTGTAAAATTGTTAAATCATTTTGGAACCTTCGAAGAGTTAAAGAAGGTAAGTATCGAGGAAATAAGTGAGCTATTAAGCATGAAAGACGCGAATATTATAAAAAACTTTTACAAATAAGTTTTATTTTTAGCGCTTTATGATATATTTGTGACAATTTTAATTTTCAGCAATCAAAGTATAAGGTTTTTTAATGAGTAATGTAATACCCATAGATGAAGAATATGTTTACGATGGCAGTGTTTTAATCAGTCAAACGGATTTAAAAGGCACAATAGTATACGTCAATAGAAACTTTTGTGAAGTTTCCGCTTATAAAACCGATGAACTCATAGGTCAGTCTCACAGCATCATGAGACATCCTCAAATGCCAAAAGCCGCGTTTGCCAAAATGTGGCAGAGAATAGCGTCTGGACAAGCATGGAATGGTTTGATAAAGAATTTGAGAAAAGATGGACTTTATTATTGGGTTGAGACGGAGATTTTGCCTATAAAAAACGATAATGGCAAGGTTACTGGATATATAGCGGTTAGAAAACCCGCCTCAAGAAAAAATATTCTTGAAATAGAAGAAACTTACGAAAAAATGTTAGAACAAGAAAGGTAAGGTGGTGTCTTAATGTTAATTTATAATTATTCTAAAGAGTTTATAGGCATAGATGAGAACGACTTGAAATTTTTTGGATTTTCAAATCTTTCAGACCTTCAGTCCGAAGCCGCTGATTTTGCCGACTTTTTTGTTAGGACGCCGGGGTACGTTCATAACTTTAAACATGTGCATTGGATAGATTTTATCACATGCGCCGAATCCGCTGAAGATTCAAGAGTCATTATCAGCGTCAACTCTAAAACCTATACTGCGAAACTTGTTATAAGCACCGTTTTCTTGGCAGATTATCCAAGTTCTAAGGGCTATTTGGTTAATTTAAACGGCCTACGAGTCTTAGACGCCAAAGAGAGCGAAAATATCTCTCAAGATTTACAGCGTAGACCAATTCCACAAACGTCCGTTCCAATGGCAAGCTCATTTGCAACGCCAAGCGCAAGCGTAGCAACTCCTCCTAAGGAAGTAAAAATCCCAGAGAGTAAAGATGAACAGTACTCGCTAGACGTAGATTTTTCCGATGAAGAGCTCTTTTTAGCTCCTACGGAACATGTAACAACTCATAAAGAAGTTCCAGTCGAAGTTCATGAAACTTTTGCGGATGAAAAAATTGATTTTAACGCCGTAGATTTGCCTCCTGTGAAAGTTGCTACGAAAGTAGAGGAGTTTTTAAGCAAAGAGGAACAAGATTTTGACAATAGTTACACTTTTGACCCTCATGTGGCGTCTGACGAACTTGGACTGCCCGTTGATTTAATAGAGGAGTTCATCCAAGACTTTATAGCGCAAGCCAAAGAGTTTAAAGACGAACTTTATTCGTCTCTTGCCAAAGAAAACATTGAAAACGTTAAAATATTATCTCATAAACTTAAGGGCGTTGCCGCCAACTTACGCGTTGAAGACGCTTTTAACACTTTAAGCGTTGTCAATACCTCGCTTGACCTACAAGAGATACGCTCGCATTTAAATATTTTTTATAGAATAATCGCTAAATTATCAGGTGAAGAGGTAAAAATCGTTCAAGAGATTCAGGAGATAGAAAAAGTTCAAGAAGCTCTGGAAGTCAAAGAAGCTCAAGAAGCCCAAATAGTGGACGAGTATGATTTTTCTTTAGATTTTAAAGATGACGTTTTTGAAGTTGAGCCAAAAATAGAAACGAAAACGGAAGTTGAAGTTGAAACTGAGCCTGATTTTGAACTTGAACTCAAGGTTGACGACGTATCTTCCACTCCAGAACTTAAAATCAAGGTAGAAGAAGAAGCCTTATCTACAGACTCAATAATGGACGATGATTATTTTGCGTCGGATGTTGATTTTGAAGAGATTAGCAAAGAATCGCTTGTCGATGTAGACATAGCTGAACAAGAAGAAATAAAAATTGAAGAGCTAATTGAAGAAGAGCCAGAAGAAGAGATTAAAGTGGATTATTCCAAAGCGTCAATTGCAAACGCGATTGGATTAGATCTCGAAACGTTTGAAGAACTTTTTGAAGATTATATCTTAGACTGTCGTTCCATATCTTCAAACATTCATGAAGCCTTAGCTCAAAATAATTTTGAAAAATGTAAAAAAGAAGCTTTTGTTTTAAAAGGCATGAGTGATAGCATGCATATGAAAAGCTTCAAGTCGGAAATAGAGCGTTTGATGACTTCATCAGACAAAAATGAAATGACTAAGGCTATTCGAACAATAGATTTAGTTATAAAACAAATCTCAAATAAGGCCTAAATATGAAATTAGGATTAAAAAATAGACTAAGGTTAATCAGTCTTTTGCCAATTGTCATTTTATTTGCAATCACCAGTTATTTCGTGTATGACTCGTACAAAAATTTTGAAAAAGCGGATGTTCTACAGTACAAATTATCTGAAAATAGAGAGTTGAACGAACTCTTAGGCGAAATATCGCGAGAGCGAGGAATGACGGTCATGTACCTAGGAAACTCTTCTCCCGTAACTCTTCGTTCATTGGTTAAACAAAGAAGCGTCGTAGATGAGAAAAAAACGGCCTACATAAGCGGCGTTAAGAGGAACGACGCGCTTCATAATCATAAAGATGGTGAAAACAATTGCCAAGCATGTTCGAATCTAAAGGTAATTCAATCTTCACTTTTTGACATCGAAAAGATAAGAAGTCAGGTTGATGAACACTCGACTAACTTTGAAACCGTGTATGACGATGTTTATGGCGCCGCGCAAAACAGGGCTATATTGCAACTCGAAGGACTCACTTTAGAGCAGATTGACCCTACCATCACGCAACTTTCTAGCGTTTATATCTTATTGGTGAGAGCGCAAGAAGCTACGTCGTCGGAGCGAGATTTTATCTCATACATCTTATCCTCGTCAAACAAGATGCAAGAACAAAACATGAACTCTTGGATTTCCCTTATAGTCAAAGCGGATTCCATTAGTTATGACACTTTAAGCAACAAAGTACTAGTGTCAAAACTCAATAATTTAATGGAAAATGAAGACACTATCGAACTGTTTGAAGATATAAACACAAATAGAACAAGCATATTTTCTGGAGCGTTGACGGGAGTCTACAAAACGGACGCGGACGTTTGGTTCGCAATGCTTTCTCAAAAAGCGAACATCATCGCCAACGCCGAAAATCTTGTGTTGAACACTATAGACGAGAGAGCGGTTAAGGTTAAAGAAGTGGCGTTGCAAGTTTTGTCGATTACGCTTTCGATATGGCTCGTTACGTTAATATTGGCAATCTTGGGATACCTACTGTCGAATGAGATTGCGAACAATATCAAAAGTCTTGAAAGCGTTCTAAAAAGGGTTGCAAAAGGGACTCAAGCCGATAGCAGCGTAGACATCAACCTTGATACAGCAGAGGGTACGACGCAGGCGTATACGCTACTTGAAAAGATAATCGAACAAACAAGACGAGATAAAGATTCCGCGCAAGAGGCGAGTGAAGCCAAATCTATGTTCTTGGCGAATATGTCGCATGAAATCCGTACCCCTTTAAATGGAATCGTTGGATTTACGGAACTCCTTAAAGATACCGGACTTGAAGAAGAGCAGGCTGAATTTGTCGACATTATTGAAAAAAGTTCTGAAAATCTTCTTGAAATTATAAACAACATTCTTGACCTTTCTAAAATCGAGAGCAATAAGCTTGAGATTGAGGATATCGCCTTTAACCCGACCGAAGAGTTTGAAAGCGCCGTTGAAGTTTACGCCGTTCGAGCTAGTGAGAAACACATTAATCTTGGCTGTTTTATCGATCCCGCCCTTGAAGGTCAAATTAAAGGCGATCCTACCAAGATTAAAGAAGTTATTATTAATCTTCTTTCAAACGCGGTTAAATTTACAAGTAGTTCCGGTTCAATTAACGTTGACATAAGAAAAATTGAAACGGAACAAGATGGCATAACGAGAATTAGATTTGAAGTTCAAGATAGTGGTATCGGCGTTACAAGTGAGCAAAAAGAGAGAATATTTGAAGCGTTCTCACAAGCGGATACGTCAATTACTCGTAAATATGGCGGTACTGGTCTTGGACTTACGATTTCGAGTAATTTTATTGAGCTTATGGGTGGTCAACTAGATCTTCACAGTGAACCGGGAAAAGGCACGACTTTCTTCTTTACGTTGGATTTTGAAGAAGTTGAAAGAGGAAACGATTCTTTAAAAGGAACTTATTCAAGCATTAACGCTCTTGTATTGGAGTCTTTGCATAAAACGAAAAAACAAGAGACGTATCTTCGTGAATACTTAGATTTTTACGGAGTAAGTTATACGCTGTTTAAAGACGCGCAAGAGCTAGAGACCCTCCAAAGACAGATTAACTATGACCTTTTATTTGTTGATTTTGATTATACGGACGAAGAGACTTTAAAAACGTATTCGAAGTTGCCTCAAGAGCTTATTCTTTTAACGAAGTCTTTTTACATGAGACAGATAGATTCAATCGGCATAAATATATTTAAAACGATATACGAGCCATTAAATAATTCTAAGATTAAAGTAGCGCTTAATAACTATAATTCCAAGAGTTTTAGCGTTAAGAAAGCAGCGCCTGTAAAAGGCAAAAAATTTGACGCAAACTCATCGGTTTTTCACGCTAACGTCTTAGTCGCCGAAGACAACATTATAAATCAAAAACTGATTAAACGAACGCTTGAAGATTTAGGACTGACTATCAGTCTCGCTTCAAATGGACTTGAAGCGTTTCAAAAACGCAAAGATGGCAATTTTGATTTGATTTTTATGGATATTCAGATGCCATTCCTTGACGGCATTGAAGCGACAAGAGAAATATTGGAGTATGAAGAGGAGTATAATCAACCTCACGTTCCTATTCTTGCTCTAACCGCAAACGCCTTAAAAGGCGATAGAGAAAGATTTCTTGAAGCTGGTCTGGATGAGTACACTACAAAACCACTCGTGCGTTCAGAGATAGTCTCTTTGTTAAATCACTTTTTATCTGAGTATATAGTGGATAAAGACGTTGAAGCGCTAAAAAACATAGAACCGGTTCATGAAAAAGTAATAGTTGCGCAAGAAGCGGAGATCGAAGAAGTTGCGCAAGAAGAAATCGTTATGGAAAAAGAGCCGGAGCCAGTGGCGATTGAACCAGAAGAAATAATGGTTGCGCAAGAAGCGGAGATCGAAGAAGAGCGTCAAGAAGAAATCGTTTCTTATTTATATAAAGCCGACGTTCTATTGTTTAAGAAAAGTCCTTTTGAGACAAAACTATTTACTAAATTGATAGATTCTCTAGGCTATACGTACGCCGTTGTAAAGTCAACCGACGAGTTGCTCGCCATGATAAACAAAGATAGTTATAAAGTCGTATTATTTGACAAAGAGTGTGAAAATTTAGTGTTACCAGAGTTGGCCGAGTTGGTTAAAAAAACAGGCTCTAGCAGAGGATTAGTGACAAGTCTTATACTTGTAAGTGATAGTTCTTCAGCTAAAAATAGCGAAGACGCCACTTACTCTCATGAAATTATCAACAACGTTATGAACAAAGATTTACTAAGACTATTGTTTGAAAAGTTTATTTAAGGATTTATAGATGCAAAGAGAAGATTTAGTTATTTTAGCGGTTGATGACGATATGATAAATTTGAAGTTATTAAAGTCGATGCTAAAGAAAAGTGGAAGAGTTAAAGAGGTCATAGAAGCCAAGAATGGCTCCGACGCCATAGGCTCATTAAAATCAAGAGATGACATTGATTTAATATTATTAGACATTATCATGCCAATTATGGGTGGCATAGAGATGTTAAAAGTAGTGCGCGCCGACGATAACCTTCGTCAACTGCCGATCATAGTTTTGACGACCGATGAAACGAAAAAGAGCGACGCCTTGGAGTTTGGGGCTAATGGCTTTCTTATGAAGCCGATTAGATTCGATGATTTGATGAAAAAAATAGCGACTGTAATTATATAAATTTAAAAACGGGTTCTATATAAGAACCTGTTTTAAAACTTCTTCCACGCGTTTGACCCCTACGATTTCCACCGTCTCTTGCACTTCTTTTGGTATGTCTTCCAAATCTCTTTCATAATTCTTTTGTGGGATTAAAACTTTTGTCATTCCGGCTTTGTGGGCGGCTATGAGTTTTTCTTTTAGACCACCAATTGGAAGCACGTCGCCACTGAGAGAAACTTCTCCCGTCATAGCGATTTCCGAGCGAATCTTTTTTGAACTTAGTATGGACGATATGACCGTCACCATGGCTATTCCAGCGCTTGGTCCATCTTTTGGAGTCGCTCCGTCTGGTACGTGGATATGGAGATCGTAGCGTTTGTAAACTTCGCTAGGATCCACTTTTACGTCGTCTTCCATCTCTTTGAAACTGCGAGGCAAGTTTTCTTGCGATATTTCCAATCTATTTGTATCGACGAGAGTTTTTACGACGCTCATGGCTATTCTCGCGGACTCTTTCATGACGTCGCCGAGGCTTCCCGTTAGTTGTAGGTTTCCTTTTCCTTTGATGCGGATGCTCTCTATCTTAAGCACGTCTCCACCAACCGCCGTCCAAGCCAAACCATTTACGACGCCAATCACAGGAACTTTGTCCGTTTTTTCGATTTCAAATACGCTTTTGTCAAAGAACTCTTTTAAGTTTTTCAAATTAACGGGAACTTTAGTCAACTCTGGATGTTGGAGAACCTCTTGCGCCACTTTTCGACTCATATCGGCTATGCGACGACGAAGGTTACGAACGCCCGCTTCTCTCGTGTAGCTATGGATAAGCTCTTTAAGCGCCGGTTTTGAGATGCTCAGTTCGGATTTTTTTAGTCCATGTTTTTTCAACTCTTGAGGGATTAAATATCTTGACGCTATCTCATACTTCTCTTGAGGCGTGTAGGAGCTCACGGAAATAAATTCCATTCTATCTCGAAGCGCCACTGGAATTTTGCCTACGTCGTTCGCCGTCGCGATAAAGATGACGTTGCTCAAGTCAAGGTTGAAGTTGAGATAATAGTCTCTAAATTCACTGTTTTGTTCTGGATCGAGTATCTCCAAAAGCGCCGCCGTCGGGTCGCCTCTTTGAGAGCGTGAAACTTTGTCTATTTCATCTAAAACTATAACCGGATTCATTTTTTTAGCGTCTATAAGCCCTTGAGTGATTCTCCCAGGCATGGCTCCAACGTAAGTGCGACGGTGACCTCTCAGTTCGTTAACGTCTTCTAGTCCACCAAGAGCGATTCTAATGAGGGGACGTTTGAGCGCCGTGGCTATGGAGTTGGCGAGAGACGTTTTACCAACGCCCGGAGGTCCCGAGAAACAAAGAATTGCGCCTGCGCTCTGTTTATTGTTGACGCCACGAAGTTCAAGCAACTCTTTTACCGCAAAGTATTCGACTATTCTTTTTTTTGGTTTTTTTAAAGAGAAGTGATCCTCGTCAAGCTGTTTTTCTACGTCGCCTATTTTAAGGGGCTTTTTCGCGACGTCTCCAAAAGGAATATCTAAAACCCAATCAAGATAAGTTTGAGTCATGGAAGCGTCCGAAGAGTCGGGGTGCATCCTAGAGTATCTTTCGAGTTGTTTGTTTATCTCTTTGTAAGCGTCTTGAGCCATATGCTCTTTTTTAGCTTCTAGCCGTTTTCTGTATTCGGCTATCTC
>CALDOC010000457.1 GCA_937914675.1 uncultured Sulfurimonas sp. | reverse complement strand
CTCCAAATTTATGCTTCCCATGTTTTTAGAGTAAGCGTCTTCTTTAAAAGCTTGCGCGTATCCGGTGTCCGTCTCATGAACTATGACGGAGTGGAGTTTTACCTCTTTTTCGCCGTTTACGGTCGAAGTGAGGGAGAGCAGTTTGTCTATCATGAAAAAAATGACGCGGGAGAATTGTTCCGCCGATGGAGAGACTGGAAGTTCCACCCATCTCTCGGAGTGGGCTTTCATGTCTTGCGCGTACTTCGCGTCGTCCCCGCTCCAAAGAGTTATCGCATGGTCAAAACTCTCGACCAAAGCCTTCATGTTTTGCTTCATAAGACCAAAATCGTAAACCATCTGCCCATTGTCCAAAAAGTTTGATTCAAACAACAGTTCTATTTTATAGGAATGCCCATGAAGCGAACTTCTACATTTCACTGAAGAACAGCCTCTCACTATGTGCGCGTTTTCAAATTTAAAAAGTTTTCTAATTATCATGTTTTAAACTCCCTTATTTATGTCCCAAACTCTTATGTGAAGTCTATCGCTAAAATTATAACCTTTAGCTTTACAAAACTCTATAAGCGGCTCGGTGTTGGCTTCAACCTCTCGCTTGCTCGCGCCTACGGGCATGCAGTAGACCTTCGTTCTTGGCGAGTGAATGATTATCTCGCTTATCTCGTCTTCTAGTCCAAGGTCGATGGAGTCCGCGTCCACGCTAAATTTAAAAAAAGCGTCTTTGGCGTTTGAGGCTATCGAGTAGATGGCGTCTCCTCGAACCCGCTTGTTGAGAGGCTCGAGGGAGTTCGAGAGTTTGACGGAAAGAGCGAAGATACATTTTTTGTAGACTGGATATTTTTCAAAATCAACGTCAAGCGAACCGTTCGTCTCAAAGGTTATCTGATGCCCTCTCTTGACCAAAGCTTCCAAAAACTCGACGAATATCGCGTCCGAGGCGTAAATGAGCGGCTCGCCACCCGTCAAAACTACGTCCACCGCGTTTGGAAGTTCGTAAAGTTCCAAGACGTTGAGCAACTCATACGAGCTTTTTATGGGTATCCAAGAGTGAGAAAAATGTTCTTTGTTCACGGCGTACACCGTGTCGCAGCCCAAAACTTTCACCCCGTCTTGCGCCACTTCATGGCAGCCGAAACCCTCGCATTTCATATTGCATCCGCCAAAACGGAAAAAAAGCGACGGAGTTCCGGTATACCTGCCCTCGCCTTGTATGCTGTAAAAATGCTCAACTAGGTAAATCAATTCTCACCCGCCCGTTTCGTAAAAAGCGCGCGAGGAGATTTCATCGTCTTCGCCGCCCCAGCGATTTTTTTCGGGTTTCGTTCTTACCACTTCTTTTAAAACAGCCGCCGCGCCTTTAATGTCGCCGCGTTTGATGGACTCCGAAATGCTCATCGCCTCGTCAAAATAGAGACAAGGAATGAGATTGCCCTCCGCCGTCAGTCGAATGCGATTGCATTTTTTGCAAAAGTCGTCGGCGTACGGTTCGATGATCCCGAACTTGTAACCGTCTTCCATTACGTAGTGGTGCGAAGGGGAAGAGCCGTCGAAGCCCTCGTCCGTAAACTTGTACTTTTCACCCAAGATTTCCAAAAGCTCCGCCGATTTAACGCCGGCTATGCCCTCTTTTGCGAACTTGTTTTCCATGTACTCTATGAATCGCACGCTCATGTTTCGCTCTTTGCAATACTCCAAAACGGAAACTATTTCATCCGCGTTTACGGTTTTCATGGGCACCATGTTCACTTTTACTTTCAGCCCGACTTTTAAAGCTTCCTCAACGCCTTCGAGTACGTTTTTTAAAACGTCCTTTCCCGCGATGTCTTTCGCCACTTGGGGGATGAGAGTGTCCACGCTTACGTTGATGCGTTTGAGTCCCGCGTCCTTGAGTCTTTGCGCGGTTCCTTTTAAAAGAAAGGCGTTTGTGGTCATGGCGAGATCGATGTCGGGCTTATAGTCGTAAATCATCTTTATAAACTTGTCCAAATCTTCGCGAAGAAGCGGTTCGCCGCCCGTGATGCGAATCTTTTTAACGCCCTCGTCTATCGCCACTTTCATAAATTCGAACAGCTCTTCAAAGGAGAGCAAATTCTCTTTTGGAACCCATGTAAAAGGCTTCTCCGGCATACAGTATTGACATCTAAAGTTACAACGTTCCGTGACCGAAACCCTTAAATAATCAACTACTCTATCATAGCTATCTATTAGCATTTATTGTCCTGTATCTTTTAATTATTCGCATTATATCTTTTGGAGTTGAAAAATACATTGACCTAAGTTAAGAAGCCAAAACTACCGTATTTG
>CALDOC010000456.1 GCA_937914675.1 uncultured Sulfurimonas sp. | reverse complement strand
ACGCCATAAGCGCCACCAGTCCAGCCAGTGTTGACAAGATAAACATGCACGTTGTGTTGGTCTATTTTTTCACCAAGAAGTTTTGCGTAAACCGTTGGGTTAAGACTCATAAACGCTTCGCCAAAACAAGCGCTAAAAGTTGCGACAGGCTCTGTAATGCCGCGCTCCGTTCCCGCGAGTTTTGCGGTGTAACCACTTAAGAAGTAGTACATGGCTTGTTCTTTCGTAAGTTTGGCGACCGGAGGCAATATGCCAAACGCGTCGGCGCTCAAAAAGATGATATTTTCTGGGTGACCGCCCATCAAGTCCGGTTTGTGATTTTCAATGTGCTCTATAGGGTAAGAAACGCGTGTGTTTTCAGTCTTGGAATCATCGGAATAGTCAACTTCTCCATCATGTATTACAACGTTTTCAAGAAGAGCGTTTTTTCTAATGGCGGCAAAAATTTCAGGTTCTTGCTCCGCGCTAAGGTTTATAACCTTTGCGTAACATCCACCCTCAAAGTTAAAAACTCCATGATCGTCCCATCCATGCTCGTCATCGCCAATCAAAGCTCGCTTAGGGTCAGTGGATAGAGTGGTTTTACCAGTTCCGCTTAAACCAAAGAACAGAGCCGTATCGCCTCTTTCCCCAACGTTTGCCGAACAGTGCATAGATAGTTTGCCTTGTAGCGGCAACCAATAGTTCATCATTGAAAAAATTCCTTTTTTCAACTCGCCACCGTACCATGTGCCACCAATAATCGCAATGTTTCGTTCAACGTCAAAGAGTACAAAAACTTCAGAGTTCAGTCCGTGTTCTTTCCATTTGTCATTGACTGTTTTGCAAGCGTTTAAAACTGTAAAACCAGGTTTGAAACTTTCTAATGCCGAAGCGCTTGGACGAATGAACATATTTTTAACAAAGTGCGACTGCCAAGCGATTTCAGTTACGAAACGCACGGAGTGTTGTGACGCTGGACTCGCTCCGGTAAACACGTCAGTTACGTATAAGTCTTTACCCGACAATTGTTTACGCGTAAGCTCCAAAAGTTCATCAAATATTTCAGCGCTTACTTTTTTGTTTATATTGCCCCATCCAATAAACTTATTAGATGGTTCTCGATCCACAAAATATTTATCTTTTGGAGAGCGTCCAGTAAAAATACCCGTATCAACGCTAATGGCGCCAGAACTAGTTTGAGTAACCTCACCATTTTCCAATTCATGTTTTATTAGTTCATCATAATCTAGATTACGATGAATTTTACCAATGTTTTTTAAGCCAAGTTCTTCCAATTCGATCAACTTCATAATATACCTTGCGACGCTTTTTTTGATATAATCTAAATATATCTTTTTATGGGTAAAATTATACTATGAATAAACCTAAATTAAAAGTAAAATAGATATATTTCATGAATATTCAATAAAAAAAAATTACTTTAAGAATGTTTTGCTAAAATTTCAGTCTTTATTATTTTTAGCTCGATTAACTCAGCGGTAGAGTGCCTCCATGACATGGAGGTGGTCACTGGTTCGAATCCAGTATTGAGCACCACTATTCGAAACGCTTCTATTTTTTAATTCTTTTTTGTAAAAAGAGTTCCTTGATTGTGAATTCCCTCAATTAAAAATTCTCTTGCCACGGTTAAATCAAAACCACTACATAAAAACATTTCTTTATTTTTACTCATGATATATTTGGCGGCGCGTAGTTTTGTCACTATTCCACCAGTTGCAAAGTCGCTATTGGGCGTATGTTGTTGAGTTAGTTCTTCATCCGTAATTTCATTTACGATTTTTCTAATTTTCGCTTCTGGATTTTCATGTGGATTGTTATCATAATAACCATCTATATCGCTTAAAACGACAAGCATGTCCGCGTTTATATAGTGAGTTACATGAGCTGAAAGTTGGTCATTGTCTCCAAAAAGTTGGTCAGGCGTCGTAGAGATGTCATTTTCGTTAACAATTGGCAAGATATTGTTTTCTAGCGCTCTATCAATGATTTCTTGAAAAATTTTAGTGTGAGTTCTAGAATCAAAATCATCTTCAGTTAAAAGTATTTGAGCAATGTCAACGCCATAAATGTCAAATTTACTTTTGTAACTACTCATTAAAATTGGCTGTCCTACCGCGGCTAAAAGCTTTTTGGTAATTTGCTTTTTTCGATCAAGCTTGAGGGCTGTATATCCAGCGGCGACCGCGCCTGAAGTCACAAGAACAACTTCGGATTTTTTTTGCACTTCAACAATTAGAGAGACTAAATTTAACATTCTTTCTCGTGCGATACTATTCGTTTCAGTTAATACGCTACTTCCGACTTTAAATACAATTCTTTTCAAATTTAAAAATCCTTTAGTAAATTTATACTGGTACAAGATAACGTGTTAAACTTATTATTAGCTTAATGCAAAGAATTTTCGATACTCGTTTCATGACAAAATGAAATGCAATTCGTGGTTTTTATTATTTTAGGATATAGTTACAAAAATTTTTAGAAATGAAAGATATTTATGGCAAAAAGAAAAACTTCAGAATCGATAACTACGGAACCAAAAAAAACGCAATCGAAAAATAGCGCGGTAATTTTAAGATACGTAGCATGGACTTTGGCGATAATCGCTTTGGTTTTAACGTCTATGGTCGTAGGATATTATTTTGGCTATAACGACGCAAATTCCGATGTGAAAAAACTAGAGAAACAAAACTTAGAACAACGGGTGTCGGCTATCGCAAAGATAGAAAAAAGTCTACAAAAAAACACTCAAGAGCGTGCTCAAAAGAGCGTCAACAAAAAATTACAAGAGGTTTTACGACAACAAGAAGTTAAACCTAAATACGTCTCAGCGTCTCATGAGTTCGATTATTCTGAACCTAAATTGGTTCCAGAAGCGATTCCTAGACCGATACAGGTATCTTCATTGAAGCCAAGATTAGCGATCATCATCGATGACGTTGGAACTAAATCCCAAGTAAACGCCATAAATAGACTCAATATCGCCTTAACAAAGTCATTTTTACCTCCTAGTCACAATAGACCAAACACGCCTACGCTAGCGGCAAATGAAATTTTTTATATGGTTCACTTACCGATGGAAGCTCAGAGATTTAGCGCGGAAGAGCCAAATACTCTTAGAATACATGACTCGCAAGAGAAAATATCTTCCAAAATTAAAGAGATTAAAAGATTATTTCCGAAGGTTGCCTACATTAACAATCATACAGGAAGTAAATTCACAGCTGATGAGATAGCCATGAATAGATTGATATTCGCTTTAAAAGCGAATAATATTTACTTTGTCGATAGTAGAACGACAGCGGACACCAAGGCTCCAAAAGTGATGAAAAATTTTGGACTCAAATACGTAGCTCGCGACGTATTCTTAGATCACCACATGGACAAAGATTATATAAAATCACAAATAAAAATCGCAATTAAATCCGCAAAGCAACATGGTTCAGCCATCGCGATAGGACATCCTCATCGCAATACTTTGGAAGCGCTCGAAGAGTCTAAAAGTCTTTTGAGAGACGTTGAATTAGTATACGTTAGTCAGATATATTGACGTTATGAAAAAGGTAGAACAAAAAATAGAAGAACTCGACGCCATGAAGAGTTATCCAAAAGAGATTTTTTATAGTGGAAACATGGAACTTTTAAAAAGAGTTAAAGTCTCCATAGTCGGCTCGCGAAAAACTTCAAAATATACAAGAGAGTGGACGCAAAAACTCTCTTCGTCTTTGGCAAAAGCTGGAGTTTGCGTTGTAAGCGGTGGTGCGATGGGCGTTGACGCTGTGGCTCATTTAGGCGCTGGAAGTTCAAATACGATAGCGGTTCTGCCTTGCGGAGTAGACGTAAAATATCCAGCGGTGAATAAAAATTTATTATCGGACATAGAGAAAAACGGTCTCTTGCTCAGTCAGTTCGCGCCTGCTTTTAGAGCGACTTCATGGAGTTTTGTAGTGAGGAACGAACTTGTAGTCGCTCTTGGCGACGTTTTAGTGGTCGCCGAAGCGGAGCTTGGCAGTGGCAGCATGAGAAGCGTGGAGTTCGCTTTGAAGATGAAGAAAGAGATATTTGTTTTTCCTCACCATCTAGGCGATAGCGGCGCCACTCAAGAGCTGTTAAAAGAGAACAAAGCGAAAGCAATTTATGACGTTGAGGCTTTTGTCTCACGATTTGGTAAGCTTCAAGAGAGCCAGAAGCCAAAAGACGATTTTTTGGAGTTCTGTAAAAACAGTCCCACTTATGAAGAAGCGTTATCGAAGTTTCCGAGTAGGGTTTTTGAAGCGGAACTTTTAGGAGCGATTGAGGTTCGAAACGCCAAAGTGTTTTTAGTTTAGAGTATCAACATGGCGTCGCCATAGGAGTAAAATCTATAGTTGTTTCGTATCGCTTCTTTGTAGAGTTCTTGCGTTTTTTCCAGTCCTACAAAAGACGCGACCAACATGAGCAGCGTGGATTTTGGCAAATGAAAGTTTGTCAGTAGATGATTGACTCGACTCGGTTTGTTGTTTGGGTGCAAAAATAGATTTGCTTCGCCTTTTTGTTTTTTTCCATGTTTTTGGTAAAACTCGATTGTTCTCGTTGACGTCGTTCCAACGCTGAGCACGGGAGTTTGAGAATCTAACAATATTTTGGCTTTGTCCGAGATGTCGTAGTACTCCGAGTGCATTGGATGATTTGTGATAATCTCCGCGTCAACGGGTTTGAAAGTGCCGCTGCCGACGTGAAGCGTGACGTAAGCGTGCTCGTAGTTTTGGCATATGCGAGCGTGTTGTTCTCGCGTGAAGTGTAGGGAAGCGGTTGGGGCGGCTACGGCTCCTTCTTCTCTGGCGAATACGCTTTGGTATTCGCTTGCGTCCTCTTTGTTATCTTCTCTTTGTATGTAAGGCGGAAGAGGAATGTGACCTATTTTGTCTATGATGGGGAGTACCTCTTCAAAACGAAGCACTTTGTCATGCGTCAAAAAGTTTACGACTCTGCTTCCGTCCTCATTAAGCTCTTTAACTTGCGCGATTAAGTTTTCATCAAACGCCACGATGGAATTTACTTTTACTTTGCCCCGCATGTAAACGTTGACGTCCGTCGCGTTGAGAGGTCTGTTTATAAGCAGTTCTATTTTTCCACCGCTTGGCTTGAAACCGAAAAGTCGCGCTTTAATCACTTTAGTGTCGTTAAAAATCAAAGCGCAACCATGAGGGATGAATTTTTCCAAGTCATAGAAGCGAGCGTGAGTGATGGCGTCGCTCTTTCTGTCGTAAACCAAAAGTTTCGCATGGTCGCGCGGATTCGCCGGATGCGAGGCTATGAGCTCGCTTGGCAGGGTGAAGTCATAGCTGGAAGTCAGTAATTCTATGTTTTG
>CALDOC010000455.1 GCA_937914675.1 uncultured Sulfurimonas sp. | reverse complement strand
ACTAAACTTCTCTCTTTTGGAGTGAGTTTGAGTACTTTGAAGTCTTTCATCTCTCGTAAAAAAGAGAGTTTGTCCCCATATCTTTCATCAAAAAGCTGAAAAATAGTTTCTGCGTCGCTGACAACTTCACAACTTGCGCTAAAATATAATCTTTTTCTCGCGTAAATATGCTCTGCGTTGGCTTCGTCTTCCATGATGAGAACATGAGTTTTTTTTGTATCCATCATGTTCTTGTAGTGAGGCAACATGGAGCTTACGCTTATGTAATAATCAGCGCCTAATTTTACAAAAGGCGAGTAGTTTGTGAGTGGTTCGTTTTCTAAGCTTGTGGTTGAAATGACAAGACTAAATTTATCTTTGTCAAAATTCTCAAACGCTTTTTTTATCTCCGTGTCGTTCATAAATGTCCTTCCAAATAATTTGATATAATTATAGTGTAATTATACGCAATGGCTTTACGCTATGATTGCTTAAATAATTTTTAGAGGAAAATGCATGCAAAAAATAGATTGTGACGTTCTTATCGTCGGTGGTGGTCCGGCTGGTGGAGTTACCGCCGTAACCGCAAAAATGAACTACCCTGACAAAAAGATTTTAGTCGTTCGCGAAAATGAGATTCAGCTTGTTCCTTGCGCCATTCCTTATATATTTGGCGAGACGCTCGGCTGTAGCGACAAAGACGTCGCTTCATGCGCGATGGCGGAAGAGATGGGGATTTCCACCATTGTCGGAACGATTGAAGACATTGAAGTTTCCAAAAAAATCGCGTACTGTTGCGCTGGCGAAATAAGCTACGACAAGCTGATTTTTGCGACGGGTTCAACCCCTTTCGTTCATAGGTCGTTAAGACACTCTTTGATTTTGGAGGGGGTGTTCACCATAGCTAAAAACAAAGAGTTTATAGACAAACTCGACGTTTACGCAAAAGACAAGCAAGAAATAGTTATCGTGGGAAGTGGTTTTATCGGGGTTGAGGTCGCCATAGAGTTTGCCTCAAAAGGTAAAAACGTGACGGTGATTGGCGGAAGCAAACACATATTGCAAAACGCTTTTGACGAAGAAGTGGGCAAGCAGGCTGAGGAGTTGATGCTTGAAGCGGGAGTCATTTACATAGGAAGCGACAGAGTAACCCAAATCATAGATAAAAACGACGATAACGTCGTCAACGCCGTGCAACTCAAAAGCGGAAGAATCGTAGACGCTCAAGTGGTTATTTTGGCGACGGGATACAAGCCAAACACCGAACTCGCGCAAAAGGCTGGAATCTCGCTTGGTCATTATGGAGGCGTTTGGGTCGATGAGTACATGAGAACGCAAAACCATGATATTTTTGCCGTTGGAGATTGTAGTTCGAGACGAGACTTCATCACAAAAGAACCCTCAAAAGTGATGCTCGCCTCAACTTCGGCGGCGGAGGGTAGAATCGCTGGAAGCTCGCTTTACGAGATAAGGTATCTAAAAGGTTTTAGCGGAACAATCGCGATTTTTTCAACCATGGTAAACAAGACCGCCTTTGCGTCGGCGGGAGCCACGGAAGAGCAAGCCAAAGCCGCGAACATAGACGTGGTGGTGGGAACTTTTAGCGGGATGAACCGTCACCCAGCGACAATTCCCGGAGCTCGCAAGCAGTTTGTAAAACTCATAGCGATGCGCCATGGGGGTCAAATTATCGGCGGTCAAATAGTTGGCGGAGAAGAAGCGGGGGAGATGATAAATCTCGTGGGGCTCATCATAGAATCCCATCATGACATATACAAAGTCATGTCGATGCAGATTGCTACTCAGCCCATGCTAACCGCCGCGCCGACTTCGTATCCGCTGGTGATGGCGAGCGTCGTGATAGCTCAGAAAATACAGAACGGTTAAAGAAAAAACGCTATAAGGATACGTTTATGAATATGAAAAAAATTTTAGTTTTACTTTTGTTTATCGCGACTTTGCTCAACGCCGAGGAGGTCGTAAAATATAGCGACTTCATCGATGCTCAGATTAAACTTGTTTACGAGATGAATGAAGACAACTCCACTCAAGAGAAAATACAAAATATCATCGAGACTCAAGAGGCGGCGTATGAAAACGCGCTTGACGTTTTGATGACGAACAAAAGCAGTTACATAGACGACCCGAAGCTCTACGACGCGGAGATATTTTCGCTCAAAAAAATCATGTCGATAAACAAACGAGCGGGGAACGCGAACGCCCTTTTGCGAGATGAGATACAACTCAAATCCTATGAGCTTCTTCGCAATCAAAACTTGATGATAAAAGAGATATTGTTGGCTCTTGACTCTCCTCGGATAGACTCTTTTGAAGAAAAATTGAATCTAGCGGTTACGACGAATCAACTAAAAGCGCAGGAACTCTACAATAGCAAAGATTACGCTTATATGGATGACTCGCGATCAACGTCAAAAACATTCTCTCAAGCGCAGAATAACTTGCAAGAATTTTACGCGTTGAAAGATATAAACATAGACATGACGAACAATATCTATAAGCTGAAAAACAAGATGTATCGGCTAAATAAATATACCGACTATCATGTGATCGCTTTAGTCGTGTACGTAAATAATTTAAGTTTTGTAGAGAGGTTGAATCCAATTTTGGAAAATTATGGATTGACGGTTATGAAAATAATTTTCATAATCTCCCTTGTCGCCCTCATCTATTTTTTTAGAAAAATAGTTTACGTCGCTCTGAAATCATACGTCTTGACGGCACCCGTTTTTAGCGAATATTCAAAAGAAATCATGGACAAGCTATATAGACCGATTGACGTGCTGGTTCTCGTCGTAAACATGAACATGATCGTCTACGTTTACAATGATTTCAGCAGCGTTGAGTTGGTGTCGAGAACTTTTAACATGATATACGTTATTTTTCTCACGCTAATGATTTACAAAGTGATAAATACGGTGGCCACGATCAAACTATCAGAAATTCGCGATGAAAACAAAATCAAGAATGAGATGATAAACGTCGGGATGAAAATACTCAACTTCGTCATCATCTTGATTGGCCTTTTAGTCATTCTCTATTTCGCGG
>CALDOC010000454.1 GCA_937914675.1 uncultured Sulfurimonas sp. | reverse complement strand
AGTGGTTTTAAAGAACCTCTCAACCTTGTTCAAGGCAAAGCGGACGTTAGTCTGAGCATAGGCATTGCCACTGCGCAAGAGGAAGTGAGCATCGATAAGCTCATATTTCAAGCCGACAGCGCCATGTACAAGGTCAAAAATAGAGGTAAAAACGGCTATGAGTTCGCTGATTAGCCTCTTTTATCCAATGAGTCTATTTATGTCGTTGAAGAGTCCCAGTCCCATAAGTCCAAAAAGTATCACCCAACCGCCTATCGTTAGATTCACTATCATCTTCTCGCTTGCCTCTTTTCTAAAGATAAGCTCATAAAGATTAAACATGATATGTCCGCCGTCGAGAGCGGGGATGGGGAGAAGATTTAAAACTCCAAGGTTTACGCTTATGAGCGCGGCAAAAAACAATACGCTCATCCAACCGGCTTCCGTCGCGTCCGAAGTAAGTTTAACAATGCTTATTACGCCACCAAGTTCTTTAGCTGGCACTTCGCCAACGAGCAGCTTTTTGACGCCTGTAAATATCATAGTGGACGCGAAAATGGTTTGCTCGGTCGCATAGTTAAACGTCGATCCAAATTCAAGTTCCAATTTGTGCGTGACTCCGGCGCTACTGATGCCTATCATCTTTCTTTGAACGCTTTCGCCAAATATATTTTTGGTCTCTTTGAGTTCTGGCATGAGAATTTTTTGTTCGAGAAATCCATTTCTTTGTATTATGAGGTTAAGTGAACCATTGGACAAAGAGATTATTTCCGACATGTCTTTCCAAGATTCTACGGCAACGCCGTTGATGGAAGTGATGGTGTCGTTTGATTCCAATCCCGCTATAAACGCAGGCGAACCTTTTGAAACCTCGCCAATTACGGGAGATAAAACGCTCGGAGATCCAAGGGCTATGAAAAAGTAAAGAACAAACGCTAAGAGGAAGTTTGCGGCTGGTCCTGCCAAAAGAATAAATATCTTTTGCGTTGGCGTCTTTGTGTTGTAGCTATCTTTGTCATAGCTCTTTTTTGAAGGGTCGCTATCGTCTTGACCTTTCATTTTTACGTAACCACCTAGAGGAATGGCGGAGATGCTCCACTGCGTATTAAACTTACGAAAAGAAAAAAGTTTTTTTCCAAAGCCAATGCTGAAAACCTCGACGTAAACGCCAACGAATCGCGCCGCCAAGTAATGACCAAGTTCATGAAAAAATATAAGTCCAGAAAGGACTAGAAGAGAGACTACCCAACTCATTAAATTTCACCTTTTAAAAGAGCGTTTCGAAAACCCCATAAATATTCCAAACCGGAATATACGGTTATCGCTACCGCCAACCATAAAAGTTCACTCGCAAAGGGCCAATGCATAAGTAAAAAACCTATAGCTATCATTTGAAGAACGGTTTTGATTTTCCCCGCCATGGACGCTTGCACGTTTAAACCTTCGCTGACTGCAACGGTTCTTATTCCTGTGATAAAAAGTTCACGAACAATGATTATGTAAATTGCCCAAGCCGAAGCTTCTCCAATCATCATAAGCCCCAAAAACGCGGCCAAAGTTAACATCTTATCTGCGAGTGGATCTAAGATCGCGCCAAGCATAGTCGATTGCTTCCATTCTCGCGCTATATAACCATCAAAAAAATCCGTCGCGCTCGCGATAACGAATAAAAGAGAAGC
>CALDOC010000453.1 GCA_937914675.1 uncultured Sulfurimonas sp. | reverse complement strand
ATAATAATTATAGAAATAAGATAAATAATTACGACAATGGTTCTATCTTTTTGCATTTCAGCTTGTGATTGCGTAAGTTTGGACAATGATTTATTCACATTCAACTGAGCGACGTCAACAACAATTTTTAAATTGTCAACGTTTGATTCTGTTCTCATTCTTATAATGTCCGTAAAAATAGAAAAATCTTTACCTTCGTTAATGGCTGGAAAAAATTTGTTTACTATTACAGGTTCTAGTTTATCTAAGGATTCGACAATTAAGGAAAGTTTTGATTGAATTTTTTCATCATCTTTGAATATTGAATATTGAATAATCCTTTGTTTAACAATTTCTAAATTAGAAAAATCCTTTTTAATGTTAGCAATGTAATCTCTAGCCGAATCAATGTCATCTTCATCTTTTATAGCAGAGACTATTTTTTTAGAGTTATAAGCTATGGATAAATTTATGAACTTTAAATCAGTTAAGGTTGACGCCTCCGCATTAGTTTTTGTTTGATTGTTTGCAGAGTCGCTTAAGTTCTCCAGCGAGAAGTAAGCGCTTAGTCCTATAAACACGTACGATATGAATACGATAACCAACTGAGACCATATAACTTTTTTAATCACTAAATTATTCATAGCTATAACTCTCTTAATCTTTTAAAATTTCATTACTGAAACTACGTTAGCCGGAAGCTCTGCGTCATCTGATAGGATTCCTATCGCGCCACTTGTTTTCTCTAGTAAACGAATCATTTTACGTTCATTGATGGTTTTAGGAGGAATATTCGCTCCACCGTTAAGCACGTAAGCGACCCATTTGTCGTAAACGGCGGCGGCGTTGCTCCCTAAAATGGAAGACGCAAATTTTTCTTCCGTTTCATGCGCGGCTGGAAGTAAAAAAACAGAGATTTTAGAACCATTTGCCCATTGCACTTTTTTTAACTCAAAAATATTTTTTGCGTCATCCGCGCTTATTGAGCTGATGCCAGAATCTTTGTTGACAACTAGTTGTCCTGCGAAACTAACCGAAATTAGAAAGGCCATTGATAGTAAAAATTTCATAATCATCCCCCTTTAGAAGTATATTGCCGCGGCAAGTAGCGTGGCATTACCTTTTTTGGCAGCGACGTCGGCGTTTGTGAGAGTGTCTTTTTGAGTATCGAGTTGATGCTCAATTTTAAGTTTTAAATTACTTGAAACGGAATATTGCAGACCTAGGGTAATTCTTTGATCCTCGGTATTTGTATTTTTGTCATTGTAAATATCATACTGAGCCCAAGGCGTGAAGTCCTCGTAAGTGTAAGATAAGTTGGCGTAGTAGCCGGTTAAGTCATACTTGTTATTGCCATTATTCACTGTCGCTTGAGAGTATTGAGCTTTTAGGTCGAATTGAGCAAATTTTTGTTCTAAACTTACGCCTATGTTGGTTTGTTCGTTTTTTGGAGTTGTAACCGCTGTATCGGCGCCCGTCATTCCACCGGTTGAACCGGAGAAAGATATTCGGTTAAAGCTTCCAACTGGCAATTGAACGCGAACTCTCGCTCCGACGATGTCTTCGCTGTTTACGTCGCTGCCGCCATCATATTTATTTCCATTTCCATAGTACGCTATGTAATCAAAAGGAATTGAACCTAGAAGAGTGTTTCCTAAAATTTCTATGCCATCGTTTAC
>CALDOC010000452.1 GCA_937914675.1 uncultured Sulfurimonas sp. | reverse complement strand
GCGACGATAAGACCCGTCTCTTCGGCAAGTGGAATGAACTTAGATGGAGGAGTAAGACCTTTACTAGGGTGATTCCATCTAACTAACGCTTCCATACCTGTTAACTTGTCAGTTCTTCCATCTGTTTGCGCTTGATAAAAAACTGTAAACTCTTCATTGATGAGCGCTTCTCTCAAGGAAGTTTCCATCGTAACGTGTTGAGAGGCTATCATGGTCATTTCGGATGAGTAAAATTGATAATTATCTCTTCCTTCATCTTTAGCCCTATACATGGCGGCGTCGGCAAACTTTAAAAGATTGTTGGCGTTTGTATCGTCTTGAGGGTAAAGAGCTATACCTATGCTACTTGATATGTAAAGACTATTGCCTTCTATTTGCATCGGCTCAACTAAGCTTTGAAGAATTTTAGTCGCTAAAATGGAAGCGTCTTCAAATTTATTTAAATCTTCCATTAAAATAGTAAACTCATCTCCACCTAAACGGGCTAAGGTGTCCTCTTTGCGGAGTATGCTTATAAGTTTGTTGGAAACTATTTGAAGCACTTTGTCTCCCACGTCGTGTCCTAAAGAATCGTTGATTTTCTTAAATCTATCGAGGTCAATGAAAAATACGGCTAATTGCTTTTTATTACGTTTCGCTTTTTCAATGGCCGTTGTCAATCTATCATGAAAAAGAAGACGATTGGGTAGTGCCGTTAACGCGTCATGGTGCGCTTGATACTCTAAAATATTTGTTTGTTGCTTTAGTTTACTCTCCGCAATTTTACGGGCGGTAACGTCTTGAGAGTAGCAGACAATGCCTGTAGGTTTTCCATATTCATCTTTAAGAAGGGTAAGTGAGAGTGATACGTAAAGCTCTGTATTGTCTTTTTTTAACAATGTGACGTCTTGGCTGAATTTACCATATTTTAAAAGCTTATTGACGCTGTTTGCAAAAAAGTTAGAGTTGTCGTTTGAGTAAATAGTTATTATGTTTTTACCTATTATCTCTTTCGCCTTATAGCCCAATAATCTTTGCGAACCACTGTTCCAGTTTCTTATCTTGCCTTGTAAGTCCGTTGATATGACCGAATCAACGGTCTGCTCTATAATTTGCGCTTGATGAGCGTACTTAAGTTGCAGTTCTTTGTCTTTGGTTATATCAGTATGGGTTCCAACCATGCGAATAGCCTCGCCATTATCGTCGTAAAGAACTTTTCCTCGATCTAGAATCCATAGCCATCTTCCATCTTTATGTAAAAGTCTATGAATATTCTTAAGCGTTTCTGTTTTACCATCTATGTTGTCTTGTAGGTCTTGCAAAGTTTTTGCCAAATCATCCGGGTGAACGCGATTTTGCCAACTAGAAAACTCATTGCTTATCTCATCGTCTTTATATCCAATCATAGCTTTCCACAATGGCGAGTAATAAACTTTGTCGTTTTTAACGTTCCAGTCCCATAAACCATCTTTGTTTGCGATAAACGCAAGCTCTAGGCGCTCGGTTAATTGTTGATTTAATTCTTGCGTCGCGTTAAGAGTTTTAACTAAATCGTTAAATTCATGTGCGAGTTCAGATACTTCCCTCACACCATCTTCATTAGCTTTAACGTATCTGTCTCCCGTTCTAAACTTTCTAATATTTATAATTAATTGCGATAAACGCTGAGTGAGCCCATTTGCCACTAGAAACGCGAATAGCATGCCGACAAACATAGATATAATCGTAAAAAGTACGCCTTTCATTATGGTGCTTTTAATGGCGGCTTGACGATTTTTTTGGTCTAAACGAAGGTTGACAAAACCTATGTGAATACCTTTTTGATGTATGGGTTTGATAATGTCAATGGAGTCATCGTTATAAAAAAGAATTTTTTCTTTAGCGACACCTTCATGATGAATGCGATTTTTTTGTATATAGTCGACTCGTTCTTTATCCGCAATGTATTTTCCTATGAGTGATTTATCCGTATGAGAGATTATTTTACCATCAAGATTTATAACGCATGCAAAAACCAAATCGTCAAATATGTTAAAATTATTCATAACTTGTTCAAGACCAACGTAATCATTTGCTAAAATCCAAACTTTACTCGTTGTCGCTAACAATATGCTGCGATTCTGGGCTTGTTTTATTCCAGTAGCTCGTAGAAAATCGCTTTGATATGAAGTGATCGCGTATGTAAAGGTAAGGATTGCCCCAACTACTACAAATCCAATAGCATATATTAGTTGCGTTTTGAGACTCTTATTCCATAATTTAATGAAAAAATCAATCATTTTTTAATCCTCTAATAGGGCGAACTTGGGCTTCAAAATTTTTAAGAAATTGACGTACGCCATCGTATGTGGCGTCGTTCGCCTTTTCATAACGACTGAGCTCCATAGCGGATAAAATCTTTCTACCATCTTCATCGTCATGCATGGAGAAAATGATTTTACTCACTGCGTCAACCAGCGTTTGCGGCACGTCGTCTCTAACGACGAGACCATTGTTTGGAAGGGGTGCCGTTTGCCATTTTATCTCAACTTGCTCCGCCACTTCGGGACGCTCTTTTATAAACGCTCTCCATGGCGGTGGCCAAGTGGAAGCGGCTGCGGACTTGCCAAGAAAAACGTTCATGATTGAAGACTCTTGCGAACCAACGTAACTGTTTTTTATGTCGTGATTGACGTCTAGTCCATGTTGACTCATATACCACTGTGGCATCATGGTGGCGGCAAGCGCGGTTGGAGCTGGGTAGCTTACCGTCTTTCCTCGTAAGTCCGTAACTTTGTTTATGCCGCTATCTTTTCTAACTAAGATAATCCCTCTAAAGTTTTCGTCATCACCCATTTTGCCAAATATTTTAT
>CALDOC010000451.1 GCA_937914675.1 uncultured Sulfurimonas sp. | reverse complement strand
TTCTCTTTTTTCATATCTTGAACAATGATGATGTCCTTATCCGTAATCTTGTAATCTTTGATGGGAACGTACGATGCGAGAGCGTCTAAAATCGTAACGTTTCCATCTATGGTTTGAGTGCCGTTTGCGTCAAAAGAGGCTTGCAAATTTGCTTGCAGACTCATGTTTACGTCTTTGGAGACATAGTCGAATTTATCGCTGCTCATAAGCAATTTTGCGCTTTTTTGAGCGGGTTTTATTTTTCCAGTTACAAGCAGATTGTTGTAAATCCAAAACTCTTTGACAAGCAAATTGTTCTTCTCGTCAATCAAAATCGTTGACTTTTTGTTGGCGTAAAATTTTTGTTCCATAAACTCCGCCGTATACTTTTCTATCGTGATTTTTTTATCTTTATAAAGCGCGAAAAGAGTTACGTTTTTTACGCGTTGCGTCGTTTGCTCGTCTGTTTTTAGAAAGAGCGACGGTATGAAAAGAGAGTTTGCGATAGCGAATTTTCCTTCATAGTTTATGGTGGAGTTTATATCCACTTTTGCCTCTTGATAAGTTTTGTCCTCTTTGTTGGTTACTTTGAGTTCTTCGAGTAGTTTTTTTAGAGAAGCTATTTTTGTTTGCACTCGTATCGCTTTTTTGTCGAGTTCGCCTTTGAGAGTGAATTTTGCCGAGCCCAACGTTCCAGAACCACTGAGTTTTTCACCTTTTTTTCTCAGAGTGGCGTTTAAAAGATTTTTATTTGCTTGAACCTTTAGAAGTATCTCTTCTTTTTTGAGTTGCAACTGAGCGTCCATGTTGAACTCTGGGCTCTTTAGCCCAACAGAGAATTTTTTAAAGCCTTTTGAAGAGAGACGCGCCACAAACTTTCCCGCTTTTACCTCTGAATCCAAACTTGTCGCGTCTCCATGCGCCGCAACGCTCAGAGTTTCAAACGCAAGAGATAAGGGATGTTTTATAAGTCTGGCGTCTATCTGGGTTTTGTATTTTTCATCTTTGTAGAAGATGGTTTGATTGACGCCTATCTCGTACGCTGGGGCGAAGAGTTTATAATTCAAAGTGGCGAGCAAAGAATTTTCACTCATTTTTGCGCTCAACCGAGTAGTGACGCTAAAGGAGTGAAAGTCTAAAAGCAAGCGCTCTACGTCTACGCTCTCATGATAGTGAAAATTTTTTGCTTCCAAATCAAATGAGAGAGTTTCATCTTTTGTGATGATTTTTGTATTTTTAAGATTTACGTTTTTTATAACAAACGCCATAACGCTCATGGCGGTCGCGTTAGCGTCCGATTTTGGTAGTTTTTGCGTATCCAACTCCAAGGAGTCTACGTTTATCGCGCTTATTTGCGGAGTTGGTCTTAAAAGCCCGAGTACGCCATAGTCAACCTCAATCTCTTTGGCTTTAAAAAAATCTCCATATTCTACGTCCGATATTGTCACGCCGCTGAGTAAACTTCCGCTGACATGGCTATAGGAAACATGAAACTCTTTTAAATACTTCTTTGCCAAAAAAGAGACGACATGGCTATCGCTCAGCGCGAAAACGCCCAATACTCCAAAAATGAGTAGAGTTATGGCGATAAAATGCAAAAAAATATAAAGCTTTTTCATCAAAACAACTCCCCTATGTGAAAGTTAAAGGCGTATTGCTTCTTTGGATTTGCCAAATCAAATCCAAAATCTACGGAGATTGGACCTATGGGAGTGGTATAACGCAGACCAAAACCTCCACTCGAGTACAGACTTTCAGAGTTGCTTAAATACGCGTCTCCAATGGCGCTATTGTCACTAAAAACCACGCCTCGCAACTCTTGATAAATTGGAAAACGATACTCAAAAGTGACTTCAAGCATAGAATCAAATCCCGTTGGATTTGAATGGCCGTCTTTTGGTCCCAAGCCTCTGTAAGAGTACGCGCGATTGCTGTAGGCGCCTCCCGCAAAAAAGCGATACGAGGGTGGAATCTCGCCCCCATAAAGACGCAAATTTCCAAAAGTCGCTTTTGTGGCAAGGAAATTTGACGCGTTTATAGGAAGTATGTAACCCCCCGAGAGAGTTAGTTTCGTATAAGACGCCGCGCAGAGGAAGCTTTGAAGAGAACCCATGACGTCCGCGTTTAGAAAATAGCCTTTTGTGGGATTGAGAAAATCGTCTCTCGCGTCGTATCCCCATCCAAATTTTGGAGAGAGGATGAAGAGATTTCCATTTGGAAAAAGCGCCAAATCTTCACTTTCGTAAGTGTGCGTATTGTCAAAAACAAGACTCTCTTTAAAGTCGCTAGGCATCTCTCTTTGCGCTAAAAAAAGAGTCGCCGCCGTGCTTATCTCCTTAAATCCTTGATAGTTTTCATTTTTGACTTCGACGTCCGCGCCAAACGTGTCTCTGTTTTTGAGCGGCATGGAGTAGTTTACTTTTAGGCTTTGATATATCTGCGTGAGTTTTGCGCTCATGCCTAAAGTTTTAAGATTGCCTAAAAAATTTCTATTCTCCACGTTGAGCGCGACCATCGCCCCTTGGTCGCTGCTATACCCAAGACTACTTCCAAAACGAATGGGTTTTTCATTTTCCACGACGCTGACGTTTACGTCCACGGTCGAGTTTTTGTCTATGGTCGTGTTGATTAAAGCGCTTGAGATTCCAGCGTGAGCGTAGATGTTTTTGTAGCTTTTACTTATGTTTTCAAGATAAAAAGTATCATCTTCTTTGATAAACAAAAGAGACTCTATGATCTCCTTATCCACTGTTTTAGACGGAGTTATCTCGATTTTTCCAAATTGACAGACGCCGTTTGGAGTGACTTTATAGCTTAAAATCGCGCTGTTTAGTTCTATGTCCACCAAAGCTTTTGCGTCAAGAGTCGCGTTGCAAAAACTCTCTTTCGCATAAAAAAGTTGTATGGTTTTCTTGCTCTGCGTAAACTTGTCGGCGTCAAAAACATCCCCCTCTTTAAAAGGCAATTGGGACTTTGCGTCCAAAACCGAGAGTGTCTTAATCTCGGTTATGCGAAGAGGTTCACGCTCTTCGACGCGAAGAGTGATTGTATTTTTATCGCGAGACGAGCTCACTTGCGCATGATAATAACCCTTGGATTTGTAGTAGTTTTTTATGGTCTGTTTTACAATCGGCAATATTTTTTCATTTATCGAGGGAGCTTCTTTGTTGAACTCGTAAAAAGAGGGTTTAGAGAGATTGATCGCGTTATAGAGCTCTTTCTCGCTTAAAGCGTCATTGCCTTGAAAAATCAGAGTCGCCTTTTTTGCGTGCAATAGCGGTAAGTAGAGTAAAAAAAGTAAAAATATTATTTTCATCATAACCCATATTTTATTTCGTATCCGTAGATATTCTACTATTATACACAAAAATCACAACTACGAAGCTAACCCATCTTGGGGAAATAGCGCTAAGAATAATCAGAGCTTGCAAAGAGCTTGAAATAGAATCCGTAGTTATTTTTTCCGAAGCCGACGTCAACGGAGTATGGGTTATAAGAGCGGCGTTTGGGGGTGGCGGCAGAGGTATGAGAATCGTAAACAACAGCGAAGAGTTCTCAAGCATGTTTGACGCGGCGACGAGCGAAAGCGCCAACGTCGTGAAAAAACTCAAAGAAAACAAATTAGTCGAGTTGGAGAACTGTTTTACTCTCTACTAGGCTTGTAGGCGTTCCTATCGAGAACGATTGGAACGCGCCAGATTATTTCAGATGTCTAACGCAACGAACATAACCTTCATTCATGGAGTCACTGTAATTTGTACAACCTGTATTAAAATTTACGATCCAAGAATATGTCTTATTTAACGTGCTCTGGGATGAAGACCAATAAAAGTTAGACGCTGCGTTGTGAAACTCTTTTTTTATTTTAGGTTTTCTCGATTTATCAGTAATAGTCGTCAATTCCGCTATTCTAGGAAGCTTCCAGTCGCCATAACCTCCCAATCTTAAACGCTTGCAATATCCAAGCGCCTGCTTAAAATTTGTTTTTACGCTTTTAGTTTCTTCATTGTCTTGCCACATTAGCCCTCTGTTTCTATCTGTAACTATTTTTTTACATTTTTTCTCAGCATTCGCATCTTCTTTATTTCTGATATTTTCAGATATAGAATTTGCGTCTAAACGAGAAACGCCAAACAATATAAAAACCATAAATAGCGAGAGAAATCTTACCCCGCTTGAAAATGGCATATACAACCTCAGGCTTAAAATAGCTAACGTCTGTTTTGTTATAGGACGGGTAAGTGGTTGGATTTTTGCACCAAAACCACCTGACGTAAAAATTGCATTCATATGTTCTATCCCCTTATATGACGTTATCTTAACAAAAGAGTATGGAGAAAGTATGGAGAATATTCTTATAAACATCAAAAAGTGGAAGAAAAAGAGCGCTAGAATACGATAGAGAATCTCGAATTTGCAACGTCAAGTAAACATATAATTTTTACTAATCTTTCATATAAAATTAAACTATGAATTAAGCTTGATTTATGAACATACGTTCGTTATAATTCGGACATAAGTCCCTAATAAAAAATCATC
>CALDOC010000450.1 GCA_937914675.1 uncultured Sulfurimonas sp. | reverse complement strand
TTTGTACGTTCTCATCAGAAACGAAAGAGACAAAAAAGCCCTCATGAAGCAAACGAATCCGGCGTTTGAATGGAAAGAGACGCAACTAAAAAACCTTTATCAACTCTACTCTCAAAACTTTCAAGCCCTCTCCAAAGCCATAAGTTGCAATCAAGACATAGCGAGCGACGGAGCGTTTTCGCTTGGAATGTTGTGCAACTATACCGAGCAACTGCAAATCCATGGAGCGCACAGATACAAAGAACTTTATTGGGAGTGCGGAGCCATCGGTCAGCAGTTGTATCTCGAAGCCACTTCACTTGGACTCTCGGGAACCGGCATCGGATGCTTTTTAGACGACACGATGCATGACGCGCTTGGACTAAAAGACAACCGTTTTCAAACCCTCTACCATTTCACCGTTGGTCGCGGTCATGTAGACTCCAGAATCCAAACGCGACCCGCTTACGCAAGGAGCCAAGCATGATGAAATTAAACATCCTGCTTTTGACGTCTCTTCTTTGTTACGCGAGTTACGAGTACGAGACGGGAAAAATCGACATGCATGGCGGTCAAGACGACTATGGCTATGGACAAGAAAAAAGAGACTTTACTAAAAACATCTCTTCCATGTCCAACTTTTTGGATAACAATAGTTCTAAAAAAAAGTGACTTTTTTTTAGGCAAGACGGCAATCGTAAAAAGGCTTCTCAGCCTTTTTGCGCTCTAAGCCCGCAAAAGTTGCGCTAACGATTCATGCCCTTTTTGTGAGCTTAAATCGATTTGCGCCATATTGCCGACGCTTCCATCTTCATTTAAAAAGATTCCGCTACTTTTCATCTTGCCTAAAATCTCATTTGTTTGCGTTTTATAAGTAAACTCGCTCTGCGCCGATTCTAAAAAAATAGCTCCTATTCCAGACTCTCCAAGCCCGATGAGTTCTCTCTCTTTTGATTGGTCGTTTTTGAGCCAAATTTGAAGCTTGTCAAACACGGCGTCGTTTTCATCTATCCAACCATTTCCATCCAAGTCGTAGCCTCGAAGCTCACCAAAACCATTGCCCGTGAGAGTGCCAAAAAGCTCGGTTCCTTGATTTATTACGCCATCATGGTCTTTGTCAAGCGCCAAAAAGCCACTGTTGCCTTTTAGTTTAGAGATCTGATCACTCTCCCCATCGTTATCCAAATCGAATGAAAAAGAGTCACCGCTAAGTTGTGGCGTTTCTCCATCAAGATTCACCACAAGCGGGTCAAAAGCCGTGAAAATATCAACGCCGTTTTCCACCATAAAACTCCGACTCATTGAAAAATTGACGTTTAAGTTCAGTTCCCCCTTATCCGTTTTTATCAAACCCTTTGTAGAAAAATCCATGCTCTCAAACTCTTCCCTCTTTTGGTAAAACGAGGTGCGAGAAAAGCCTGCGTTCATTTCACTTTTAGGGGTCTCTTTTTGCTCTCTCATAGTAAGAGAGTTTAAAAGCTGCTGAATAATTACGCTAATGGATCTATTTGTAAAGTTATGATTTCTAAAGGAGTAAGGAGCGCTAACGTCGGGAGGATTTTTAAGAGAGGGTGGCGCGCTGTCCGCCGAAGCTCTTGAGACGAATCCCTCAAAACTAAGCTGCGATTCTTCAACTCTGTTATACTCAACATGTTTTGACGACATATTTAGATCATGTGATAAAATTTTCATCGTGACACCTTTTATTAAGGCATTTACTCCAGTCCATGATTAGCCTTGAATAGTAGGGTGTCCCTCCCCTCTATTTCTTATCAAGCAATCTGGGTTCCAAATAATGATAAAGAGAAAGAATTTTGCTTTTTTTCTCGCTCCTAAGCTCCAGCTTTGGAGTGTCTAAACTCAATTTGTAAGCACTCAAATCGAGGACGACGGGAACGAGTTAGATTGTAATAAATGAAGTCTAACAAATCAAATTTTTTTTTCATAGAAGTTCTAATCGTTAAAGACAAAAAAACGCTTTTCCTAGACAAATCATCTCTTTTTCAATAAAAGAGCGCTACAATGAATATTGAACTTTAAACCGTAGCTATTTAGGAAATTTTTATGAAAAAGATGATTATACTCGCAAGCGTGGCGCTTGTTCTCTTGGTTGTCATGCTATTTACCCTTCTAAAAAGTCCAAACGCTCAACAACAAAACGCCATCGTTCAACAAAAGAGCG
>CALDOC010000449.1 GCA_937914675.1 uncultured Sulfurimonas sp. | reverse complement strand
TATCGTCGTAGAGCAATTGGGCGCTTACCTGAAAAGCGTCGCCTAGCTTTACGATGCTTCCCCCCAACTCTGTAAATAATGGATAATTGCTTAGTATCGCGCCATACCTTTTTATAGTCGAACCAAGCACGACTATGTCGTCGACGCGTATGTCCACATCGTTTGTGATGGCTATGGCCAAATTATCTATGGATTCTTCCAAATCTTGCAGTTCGTAAATATCGCTTTCTAGAAAGTACTCCACGTAACTAATCGCTTCAGCGACAACTTTGACTGATAACGATTTTCTTTCCTCTGTGAGAGGAACTCTTTTTTGTTTTTTAACTTCGACGACTGAAGGCTCATTTTCGTGGTACTTCATTTTAATGTAATTAATCACAACTCCTTCAAAATTTCTATCCACTATCAATGACACGTCTTCATAGAGCTCCTGATTGAAACTGTATTTGTTGAAAATATAAGAAGTAAGGCTATTTTTAAAATGCACGCAAATCATAAAAACGTCTTCAAGCGGCAAATCTTTATTTTTAAAGAAGTCCAACATCACAAATACAACGGGGCAGTTCCCGATTTCCGAGGTACCGTTAACGACGCTTAAAAAGTAGTCTATTACTTTTAAGCCAAAGTGAGTCCTAAAGTATTCAACGTCGATTTCATGTAGTTGCAATCTTTCGCGAACCACTTCAACTTCGCACCAGGCGATTGAAATTTTTTCTTTATCGGCCTCCAACTCTGTCACTATATTTTTAGCGGCGGTGAATTTTCTTACGTCCATCGCGGCTATGTGCCCTATATTTTCTTCCTCAATCTGCTGATAATGCAGGCTCACCAACTTCTTGTCCACTATTTTTTGCGCCACTTTGTAAAGAGTCTCTTTTAGCGACTTTACGTCCAATGGTTTACTTAAGTAACTCTCCACTCCAAGTTCTATGGCTTCGCCTAAGTACTCTGGTTCGTTAAACGCGGTTATAAACACAACCGATTGCTCCGGTGTTATCCCTTTGATCTTTTTCACCATTTCAACGCCGTTCATTTTCGGCATGATTACATCCGTAAGAACCATGTCGAATTCTACGGAT
>CALDOC010000448.1 GCA_937914675.1 uncultured Sulfurimonas sp. | reverse complement strand
TCAGTGGGTTTGAGTGGGAACTTTATAAGTAAAACGGCTACTCAACCGTTCTACCTTTGAATATCTATCTCTCTTAAAAAGCGTACCTAACCCCAAAGTTAATATTATGAGCAAGATTATGAGTAAGTTCTAACTTTATCAAATTTCTTGAAATTCATTTCAATTTTTCACTTTTATTGTTTTTATTAACTTAAAATTTCTTTATGCCTGAACTCAATCTTAGTCCTTTGAGACTGCATTTCAGAGTAGGCTGGTGTTTATATACTGAAAAGAAACGTAGGGTTTATCCCTGAATAAGAGAATAGTTAAAATGAACAAAGGAATCAATTATGGATAACATACATGAAATATCTTACATCGGTGTTGATATTGCAAAAAGTAAATTTGAGATATGTCTATATAATGGCAATTTTTCAAGCTGTGTATACGACTCCTACATCAATGATATTGATGGTTTTCTTGACTTCTTTGTCTTATTAAAAAGTGTTAATTATAAAATATTATCCTCTCTAGCACGATTTATGCATTTATTCCTATAAAAGGATATCGATGAGTGTACAAAAAACAATAAAAGCCAATATTTTAAAAGATATATATACTGAGATAGATAAGATGTATGACTCTATGGAACAGCGCTTTGTACTGAGTGCTGAACACCATGATTTAATCATAAAACAACTCAACAAGCTTAAAGACCAGCTTTATCTAATATCCGAAAATTCAAAGTTGTCATAATGCTTCATCACATAGTCTTGGAAAAGTTGTGTTCATGCGCTTTAAAACATAAAACAGAACAAATACGTAGCTTTAGTACAAAAGAAGAAGCGTTCGAACAGGCGAATGAGTGGGCTGAGACTTTAAGCGACTCATTTTGTGGAAAACATGGTTTTGAAGTTGTGGAGGTGGATGACAATTTTGTCGTCTCCGTAGAAGTTGGTGGCTTTAACGAGCCATGCGAAATTTAAATAAAGGGTTACAGATGGAACATCATATAGTAGTGGAGAAGATGTGCGGATGCGCGAAACGCAAGGGAATGCCTCAAATAAAAACGTTTGACGATAAAGAAAACGCGCATAGAGTCGCTCGCGCTTGGGCGCAAGAGTTGAATGAAACGTTTTGCGGCAAACATGAGTTTGAAGCGATTGAAGTGGATGATAATTTTGTCATTGCGGTAGGCGAAGGGAGTTATTAGAAAGGAGATTGTGAAATCTTCTTAAAAACCTACCAGCTGCAAACTCTATTTCGACCCAACTCTTTAGCTTGATAGAGAGCTTTGTCGGCATGT
>CALDOC010000447.1 GCA_937914675.1 uncultured Sulfurimonas sp. | reverse complement strand
ACGACGGTGAAATCTCAGAACGCTATTTTCAAAAATCGGCCTTGAAGAGGTTTTCAAGATAGTGCTTTTTGGGCCGCTTGCTAAGATTTTGCATAATTCCTCCATAAAGTGTTTATATAATATTTTTGATGTAAATCAAAATATATATATATGGAGGTTGAGAGTGATAAAAAAATTATTTGCTTTGGTGATGTTTGTCGTGAGTCAACTCTACGCGACAAATGGCTCAAATTTAATCGGAATGGGCGCCAAATCGTGCGGGATGGGAGGCGTCGGCATAGCCATGGCTCATGGCGCGGAATCTTCGTTAATGAACCCCGCGCTTATATCCTCAGTAAAAGATGGCGAGATTTCGTTCGCCGGCACGCTGTTCAATGCAGACGTGAAGTACAAAGGCAGCCCAGTTAATGAGGGTTACGCCAAAAGTGATTCGGACACTGGTCTAATACCGAGAGTCGCTTTCGTCAATCATTTAAACAACGGGTTTTATACGGGCGTCGGAATGTGGGCAACCGCCGGCATGGGCGTGAAGTATGACGAAGAGTCGCAACAATACGGTACGATGCAGATGGGCACGAACATGCAAACCATTCAATTTGGAGTTCCCATCGCTTACAAATTCAAGGATTTCACCGTTGGAGCGGCCGTGGTTGCGCAGTATGGGTCTTTGGACATAGATTACCGCATGCCAATATACAATTCCACGGAGACGCAACATGTCGGGTCGATAATGGAGCAGGACGTAAACTTTGGTTATACGCTTGGATTGTCGTATAAAATAAACAACCTTACGATGGGAGCCGTCTATAAATCTTCCATCGACATGGTTTACGATGGTGTTTTGACAACGGCCGTAAAGCCGTTTGAATCCGCGGGAGTAAGCGGCGTCACGGATCATTTGGAGACTCCGTCCGAATACGGCGTTGGACTCTCATATGAATTTTATGAAAACAACACCCTCTCGTTTGACTACAAAACGATTCGTTGGGGAGAGGCAAAAGGGTATAAAGATTTCAATTGGAAAAACCAAGACGTTTACTCCGTTGGATATGAGCGAAGATTGGACAAATGGTCTTTGAGAGCAGGCTATAATCATGCTCTCCAACCCATTGACGGTCAGATGGTCTCCATTCCCGGGGGAGCCGCTTTGAATCAATTTAACTTGCTTGGAGCGCCAGCGATTGTTGAAGAACATTATTCGCTGGGAGTTTCGCATCAATATGCGAAAAACTTCGAAATGGACGCTTCTGTAGGGCATTCACCCGAAGCGTCTAGAACGTTTAAAACCGCTCACGTAAATCCAGCCACCAACGAAGTCCACGCTTACGACGTCACCTCAAAACACTCTCAATACTGCCTTACTTTTGGCATCGTCTATAGTTTCAATTCTCAATGATTTTAGTGGGTTGCTTTTTGTATTAATTTTCAACTACTCAAACTATAATGAATCGCATTAAGTAGAGAGGAGTGTTTTTGAGTTGCAAAAGGAAATATATATATGAATAAGGTTAAAATCAATCGTTAGAATGAAGGGGGTAAAAATGGATATAATAGAAGAAAGTAACATCGAAATAGAAAATAATGAAGAAAATGCGTATGATGGTGACAACATAATCACTAACCCTTTTTCAACAAAAAATATTAGTATCAACAATAGAGTTATTGCTTTATCGAGTTTGGTAGATAGATTAAGATATAATGAAATTGATTTGAATCCAGACTTTCAGAGAAATCCAGACTTATGGGATAAAACTAAGATGAGTCGATTAATTGAATCTATACTGCTTAAACTTCCTTTACCCATTTTCTATTTTGACGTAAGCAACCCTGATAAATGGATTGTCGTAGATGGATTGCAAAGGCTCTCGAGTATAAAAAAATTTATGGTCGATGATGATAAGCGGTTAAAACTTCATAATTTAGAATTTTTACATGAATTAGAGAATAAATCTTATGACGATTTAGAACGAGGATTGAAAAGAATTCTTGATGAAACACAAATCAACACGTATCAAATAGAAGCCCAAACTCCTAAAAAAGTGCGCTATTCTATCTTTCATCGTATTAATACAGGTGGGCTTGTCCTTAATGCTCAAGAGATCCGACAGGCCCTTAATCAAGGGGGAAATGGTGTACGATTTCTTAAAGATATTGCAGAAGATAATATTTTTAAAACTATTGTTGGTCTCAAATCAAATCGAATGTCCGATAGAGAACTGGTATTGAGATTTGTTGCTTTTAAACTTCCTACATATCAAGAATTTGCGTTTAATAATATGGGTGAATTTTTGGATGATAGTATGGATAAGTTGGATAACATAAAGGATGAGACTCTTCTAGAAAACCTTAAACAAGAGTTTTTAGAAACACTTAAATTTTCAGAAGAGGTTTTTGGCGAGGGGCATCGTTTTAGTCGTTCAATTGCTGATGGACATAAAACAAAATCGCTTAACCGTTCTTTATATGATGTAATTACTGTTTGTTTAAGTAATATTGATGATAAAGATAGGTTTTTGGCAAAAAAAGAGTTATTTATAGAGAAGTTTTTAAAATTTTTAAAAGATGAACAGAGCGAGTTTACTACTGCCATTACTAAGGGGACGAGTGGTAAAGGCGCTGTAGAAACACGGTTTAGAATTATGAATGAGTTGATCAAGGAGGTTTTAGATGAAAATTGAAAAAGTCCAAATTAAAAATTTTAAATCTTTAAGAGATATTGAGATAGAGCTACGGGGGCTTACTCTTCTTACTGGAGTCAATAGCAGTGGTAAATCTTCATTTATTCAAGCTCTCCTTTTGCTCAAACAAAATGAGGATAGATTTTTTTCACTCAGAGGAAATAAGATTGCAAATATCAATGATATAAATAAATATGTACGCTTAGGTAATAAAAAAGATATCTTGTACGAAGGTGCATTTAAAGAAAACATAGAAATAAGTATTTTTGGGAATAAATCAAGTCATAGTTTGATTTTTGAACATGAGACCCTACAAATAGAATTTACTGAATTATTACCAGAAGAGATTGAAAAGACATTTAATATTTTTTATGATGATTTTCAATATATCACTACAGATAGAATCGCACCCGATATCTCTTATAAACTCTCTGATGAACATATTTCTCAAAATATTATCGGGATACAAGGGGAATACACTGCTCACTATTTAGCGCAAAACGCTCACAAAAAACTTGATATCGAAGCATTAAAACTTCCACAAGCAATTACCAATCATCTCTTAGAAAATGTATCACTTTGGTTGGCTGAAATTAGTAATGGTATCACTGTAAATGCTAAACTTTATAATGAGCTGCAACAAGTAAATCTGACTTATAGCTATGTTTACGGGAAAAATAAAACAAGTGAGTATAGTCCACTCAATGTTGGGTTTGGACTTACTTATGTTCTACCCATTATCGTAGCGATTCTAAAAGCTAAAGCAGGTGACTTGCTTATCATTGAAAATCCAGAATCCCATCTCCACCCCGCAGGACAATCAAAAATTGCCCAAATGTGTGCTTTGGCGGTCGCCAATGGTGTTCAAATCATTGTAGAGTCTCATAGTGACCATTTCCTTAACGCAATCCGAGTAGCGACGAAACAACACATCTTAGAGCCTGAAAATTCTCTCATTTATTACTTTAGTAAATTAAGCGATTCTATGGAGACGAAAGTGGAACAACTTTTGATAGATGAAAATGGTAATATAAATGAAAATTGGCCAGAAGGTTTTTTTGATGAATACAGAAATTTGTTAGATGAGTTGTTATGGTAAAATTTTCTGTATTTAATGAATTATCATTGCCTTTTGAAAATGATTTAAATATTGACCATCAAATAACTTACAAAGCAGTTATAACGGCAACTAGACCAATGGAAGATGAATGTGTAAAAGAGATATATAGTTTTGAAATTCTTTCATCAACAGAATGGAATTATCCACTTTCATTTTCACCTAATAATTTTGTAACTTCATTATGTGCGGCTTCAGCATTTATTACTGTTGATTCTTCACTATTATTTGAAGTCTATACTGCCACCAAAAGTCAAGACAATTTTCTGAG
>CALDOC010000446.1 GCA_937914675.1 uncultured Sulfurimonas sp. | reverse complement strand
AAATCATCAATCTACAAATCAGGAAAACAGTTGTACCAAATAGACAACCCAAAAAATAATTACAAAAACATTTCGCACGCTTTCTTTCTCTCGCTCGCGATTACCATAGCCGAGCCGTCGACGGTTTTGCCTCTCATCGTCGCGCATTTTAGCGACAGCGTGGTAATGGTTGGCGTTTTTGTTTCTCTGCTTCGCGGCGGCGCCATCGTCATACAGTTGTACGCCGCGTTTCACGCTCAAGCGTACAAAAGAGTTCTGCCATATCTTGGCAAAGTGTTTTTCTTTCGATGGTTTTCTTGGCTCCTCATTGGGCTAAGCATATATTTTATCGGCGATTCCAACAAATCGTTGACGCTCTTTTTCATAGGGCTTGGACTCTTTTTCTTCTCTTTTAGCGCGGGATTCGGAGCGATTTATTTTAAAGAGCTTCAAGCCAAACTCTTTTCAAAAAAGTATCGTGGAAAGACCATGGCCAACCGAAACGTAGCGGGCTCGATCGCTTCCATAATTAGCGGCGGCGTCACGGGATACGTCCTCACGAACTTTGAAGCGCCGATGAATTACGCGTATCTCTTCATGGTGAGCAGTCTCTTTATGGCGGTGGGTTTCGTTTCGTTTGTGAGCATCGACGAACCCGCCAAAGAAAACGTCTTGCCAAAAGAAAAAAACTTCAAACTTTTTATCAAAAACGCCGTCAAACTCTTAAAAGAGGACGCGCGACTTCAGCGACAAATTAGAGTGATTTTTTTAAGCTTTAGTTATTTCTTGTCGATGCCCTTTGTCATTTTAAACGCCAACGCTTTGTTCACTCTGACGGGATGGATGTTGGGTGGTTTTATCATGGTTCAAATGCTAGGCAGCATACTTGGAAGCAGTTTGCTGTGGAGAAAAATCCATGACTACGAAAAGATGCTTTCTTTGAGTTTCGTCTTTATGATTTTGGCTTTCGTCGTCGCCCTCTTCGCCACCAATATTTACGCTTACGCGCTTATATTTTTACTCTTTGGCGTTGGATTGGATGGGTTAAACATAAGCGGCATGAACTTGGTCATAGAGATAGCGCCAGAAGAGAAGCGACCCACCTATACCGCGATTCAAACCAATATAACTTCGCTTGGTCTCTTTTTTCCCGTATTAGGCGGCGTTTTGCTAAAGTATTTTGATAGTTACGACCTCATATACTCTTTGAGCGTACTCCTCTTGTCCCTCGGACTTTTCCTTAGTTTAAAAAATAGAAAATAGGAAAATATGGGTCAGCTAAGATAATTCTAGCCATTTACAACGAGATTATCTTCTAGTCTTTGTATATCTACCAGTGTGCTTGTATGTATCTTTTTGTCTCTAATCTTTAGCTGCATTCTCGCAGTCTGATATTTATCAGACAAAGTGAAAACTTTAATCGATTTGTAATTTGAAGAATTTTGAAACTCGGTTACTTTTTTTAAAATATCTGCCTTGATATTTTGTTTTAAATACTCATCCAAACTCATATTATCTCCCCTTTTAGTAAATTGAAAAATTCATATTCACTTATATCTTCGTAAATTGTAGCATTTTCTCTATCAATAAGATTTAAAATAATTGTTTCTTTAAACATAGACTTTATTATTAGAGTGGTATCGAAAGAATCTTTAAAACTTCTTTGTACGATTTCCATAGGAACTTTTCTCTTTGTAACAGATTCTCTTTTTTTTGCAAATTCATAGCTTTTTTCTAATGATCTAAATATGTAATTGATTTCAATAATATACTCTTTGTCTATAAGTCTTTGAATATTGCTTTGAGCAATTGATACTTCTGCAAAATTTGAATCCAAAATAAAAGAATAACCTTTTTTCGTAGCTCTATCAAAAATCCAGTTGATTCCTTTGGAAACGGTTTCGGCGTCCAAATCGATATAATGATGAGATATAAAATCTCTGGCTTTTATGATTTCACTCCAGTATCTTGCATCGGCTGCTTGCAGTAAAAACTCTCTGTTTCGTTTATCCAAATTTTTAAGTGCTTCACCAACTGATTGTATTCTCATAGAGATAGAATCAAGTTTCTCAAGCCCGTTATCATCTTGTAAAAAATCATCGCTTGAACTTATGTGAGCAAATCTTTTTTTAATAAGCGTCAAACTCTCAAGTATAAACTCTATAAGCTCCTCAGTTGCAGCCTTATCCATAAATCACTTCTTTTTGTATAGCTTCAAAGATAGCTCCCTTGCTTCTTTTGTGTTTATGCACTAGGTCAATTTTTGCATGGTACAACTCTTCAAGATATACCCAAAGTCCAGCAAGGTTTCTAAAAGTTTTATTTTTGAACTCTACATAGATGTCTATATCACTTTTTTCTGTTTGCATATCTTTGGCATAGCTTCCAAAAAGTCCTATTTTTTCAACTTCATAATGATTTTGAATATACTCTTTTTGCTCTTTGAGAGTTTGCAGTATCTCTTCTTTTGTCATTTTTTCCTACCTTTCATCGCTTTTTGATACCCTTCTTTTGCAATGTTACATTAGTCTATAGAAAATTGATGCTAAACCGCTTTGTTCTAGTAGTCTGTTTCTATGGTTACTCTCACCTTATAATGTCCCTATGAAAACAAACCACTTAACATGTGTGCAAGACATAAATATAT
>CALDOC010000445.1 GCA_937914675.1 uncultured Sulfurimonas sp. | reverse complement strand
CGTTTAAATCATCCACGCTTACGCTTACGTACGACGCCATGTTTTGCGAGAGCATAAGAGCGTCAAGGTACGTTTTGCTAGCGAAAGCCCCAGAAGAATCAAACTCAAACAAACCAGTCTTAAAAATCCCGCAAACGCGAAACAAATCCGCCGCGAAAGAGTTATCGCTTGCGCTCCCTATAAAACTCACCTCGTCGCCAAGCTTCGCATGAAGCTTTTTCACTAAGTCCACTCCAACGTAAAGACAGTTCTTAGAGTCACGCGTCAAAAACTCGCCCTCCACCAAAGCCGTTTTCAACTGACTCTGAGCCTGCTCTTTGTCTGGGTTGACCCCCGCCACCATCGCCGCGCTAGAGAAATCGGCGCTAGAGAGAAGTCCGTAAGTCTCATACCTCGAAGTGAAAGAGTTAACGCCATCTATGCGAGCGAGTGCGTTCTCAACGCTATTGACGTCTCTAAGCAGATACTCATTTCCCCCAACGTCACGATACCCCACTTTGTATATCTCAATGGCTCCCGCGTAAACTTTGAGAGCGTTTTGAAGCATGGAGTTGTGAGAACCGTCCATCATGGCGACGTAAACTATAAAAAAAAGAGTGGATATGAAGGTAAGAATAAACGTCGTGATGGAGCGACTTTTGTAGAATAGTATGTTTTTTAGGGCTAAGGGGAACATGGTTTAGATTCTCATTCTTTTAGTTTTCACTTTTTGCCTTTTTTGACGTCTAAAGATTTTGCTGTTTTTTTTACATGCCTTTAAATAAAGGTTCTAGCAAGAATTCCTAAAATATTTATAATCCTGCCCGTTCTTCCGTTTTCATATTTCCAAATGAGTACCGATGTAACCTATGTATATTTTGCCATTGTTTTCAAAATAGTGTATTCTATATCCATTAGGCAAATTTTTAATATGGTTTTGAAAATACTCTTTTTTACCGTCTATATCAAATGTTCTCAATTTTTTTAGTTTTGGATTCTGTTCTACACTTGAACTTTCACCACTACTTGTTGTAAAATCACTCAAACACTTAATTCCACTCTCAATATCCCTTAAAATAGATATAGCTTGAGAAAAGATAATAGTATCAATATTTTTGATTTGCTTTTTTACTTCATCACAAAAAATGATTTTATTTTGAAACAGTTCATCTTTACTCTCCCAAAAATTAGAAGGTTTAATGTCTAATTGAATCCATTGTTCCAACTCATCAAAAAAATCTTTGTGCGCAGCTATATGAGTTAGAGCTGAAATATGTTTGATACTAATTGAGATATTGTTTTTGTGTAATTCAACTGAAGAACTTTTCCACTTTTCATCGGATTGAAAACTAATAGCAACGGTTCCCCAAATATTGGCACAAGCTAATCCACCTAATGTAGGCTGATCTTCAAAAATATATTGAGGTTCTATCTTTTCCCCTAAGCTATCTATCTCTTCGTCATTTATGAGAGGTGATTCAATCTTGATAATTTGATTAGTTAAGAATTCTCGTAATCTATCTTTAAATGTACTATTTTTACATTGACCCATAAATTGTTGAAAATTAATTTCTTTTATAATATTATATTCTTTAAAAGATTTTTCAAGTCGCATTTTTTTTAATTGCTTTTTTTC
>CALDOC010000444.1 GCA_937914675.1 uncultured Sulfurimonas sp. | reverse complement strand
CCGTTTTCATCGCTATAGGAACGGTCAAAAATTTTGCTTGGATCTTTGATTCCATCGCCGCCATCTTCTATGTACAAAGAGCCGTTTTTCTTATATATTTTTACGTATCCGTCCACTCTATTGTATTTACAGGCGTTTGAAATGATATTTTGGAGGATTTGCTTTATGGCGTTGTGGTTTAATTTTACTTTGAAGTTTGAACATTCTATTTTAAACTCTGTCCTTGGATATATCTGTTTTTGCGTTAACGCCACGTCTTCCACGATTTCGCATAAATTTAACGTTTGCATTTGAAAAGTTTCCTCTTGAAGAAGCGTGGTGAGGCTGTCATGAAGTTCCGAAATGGCGTGTACGCTTTTGTTTAGTCTGCCGACCGCGTTGTTGTTTTTAAGCTCCGGCACTTTTTCCAACAATTTCATATTGAGTTTTATGGAAGTTACCGGAGTGTTTAAGTCATGAATCAAATCTTTGGAAAATTTATCAAGTGTCGCTATGCTATCTTGAAGCGGTTTTAGCGCGCTTTTTGCGAGCCTATAACTCAAATAAGCGAAAAACAGCAGCAGAAGCAACTGAATCACGATAACTTTTTCTTTTAGACTCCATAATTTTTCATCAAAGTCTTTTGTTGATTTAACCACTTTCATGTAAAAAGCGTTGCGTTGCATGGGGATGAACTTGATAAATTCACTCTCAGAGCTTGTAAAATTTGTTATGTCTATATGTTTGTCGCTTGTAACGAAACTTTGAGCGTAATCTTCTGAAAACTCTTTTGTCCCCTCACCCATTTTTATGTGTCTCGCGTACTCTATGAGCGAAAATTCCTCCACTTTTAAAAAATAATCTCTAGTCTGAGAAAAGTAAAAAAAACCAGCTACAAGAATAAGGATGGCAACGCTTAGAAAATAGATAATGAAAAACTTTAAGAAAGCGGTTCTCTCATGATGACGCAAGACGATATCCTATGCCTTTTATGGTCGTGATAGGCAAACCAACTTTTCGAAGTTTGTTTATATGAACGCGCAACGCGCCCTCGCTCATCTCTTTTCCCTCGCTCAAATACTCAAATATCAGCTCTTTATGAAGAGTTTTATTGAGATTTTGAAAAAGAAGTCTTGTAATTTGCAACTCGTACGGAGATAGAGGTATAAAATTCGCGACGTTGTAAAGCTCGTCTTTTTCTATCACGAATCGAAAGTCGTCCACCCTGATTTCGTTTGAGTAAGTGTGATATGATTTTCTAAGAAGCGCATGTATGCGAACCAACAACTCGTCGAAATCGAAAGGCTTTTTTATATAATCATCCGCGCCAACGTCAAATCCATGAGAGAGTGAAGCGACGTCGGTAAGAGCCGTGATAAAAATAGCGGGAGTCATGTCGCCGCTATCGCGAAGGCTTTTTAGAAGTTCAAAACCATTTATAAAAGGAACGTTGACGTCCAACAGCAAAAGACTGTAGTTCTTTACAAAAGTGGCGTCGAGAGCCATCTCACCATCCGAGACGTGTTCCACTGTAAATCCCTCACCCTCCAACAATTCAACCAACGTTTCCGCTAAGACTTCATCGTCTTCAAGCAATAATATTTTTGACATGACGAAAGTATATATAAACGCGCGTTAGTTCAATGTTAAGGAATTATTTTAACAACGA
>CALDOC010000443.1 GCA_937914675.1 uncultured Sulfurimonas sp. | reverse complement strand
TGTCTCCAGAACTCTCAACTATCATCCCGTCGATAATCGCCAAAGTGAGCGGCAGCAAAATCGTAAACACGGAACCTTCGCCAACCTTGGAATCAATCTCGACTTTTCCCTGCAATTTCTCTATGGAAGATCGCACGACGTCCAAACCGACGCCGCGACCGGATATGTCGCTTATGACGTCGGCGGTGGAAAAACCGGCCTGCATGATAAGTCCGTATATCTGTTGATCGCTCAGTTCGTCGTTCGCGGAGATGATTCCCCTTTCCAAGGCTTTGGCGTAAACCTTTTCCTTGTTGATTCCACGCCCGTCGTCGCGCACTTCGATGGCTATGTTTCCGCCTTTGTGATAAGCGCGTAAAAGCACTTGTCCAACGGCGCTTTTTCCAGCCGCCAACCTATCTTCCGCGTTAGCTTCGATGCCGTGGTCGATGGCGTTTCTAACAATGTGAATCAAAGGATCTGACAAAGAGTCGACCATGGTCTTGTCAACCTCGGTCTCTTCTCCGTCGATTTGAAACTCTATCTCTTTGTTCACTTTGCGAGAGGCGTCTCTGACGACTCGCTTCATCTTGTCGAACGTGTCGTGTACGGGAACCATTCTCAGAGCCATGACGCGACTTTGGATAAGACGCGTTATCTTGCTCAGATTTTCTATCGTTCTAGTGAGTTGCGGACTGTTGAGCTGTCTAATCTCTTCATTTTCGGCCACAAAGTTTTGAGCGATAACCATCTCCCCCACGGAGTCAAACAGTTCATCGAGTTTTTGAGTGTCGATTTTTACAAACGAGCGTTTGTCGTCTTTACGACGATGTTGCTCCTCTGGTAATTTCTCAGAGACTATATCTTCTTTGCGACGATGCGGTTCCTTTGAAACCGTTTCTTTCGCCTCGGGCTTGGCTTCCTCCACGCGTTCGCTTACCAACGTGATGGAAAACTCTTGAGGCTCGACAAACAAAAATATCTCTTCAATCGAATCGGCGTCCTCGGCGCTCTCTAGATAAAGTTCGACCTCCGTCCAGTAATTTACTTCGGGGTCGAACGCTTCCATGGTAGGAACCGGGGGAAGCGTCCAGTGAGATTGGAGAATCTTGCCTTTTTCGCTTAAAAGCTGAAAAAATCGTCCATGGTCGTAACCTCTGTGATAAATATCGGTATCGAATTTTAAGACTAGTTTGTAAAGCGATTTTCCAACGCTTGCGACAGGCGTTTTAACGCTGTCTTCCATCACCGTCGGCGCTTCTTCCATATCGCCAAATTCACCTGCGAGATCAAGCATTGGAATAGCCTCGTCCGTCTCTTCTGATTCGCTCTCTTTGCTTGAAAGAAGCTGCTTGATCGCCTCTAGCGTCGCGTCGTAGTTTTCTGGCAAACCATCTTTATCGTCTACTTCCAAGTACAAGGTTTCCTTAATGACGTCTACCGCGTTTAAAAAAACGTCAATGGCGTTTACCGGAACGCTCGCCTCGCCCGCTCGGTAATGATCAAGTATATCCTCAAAGTGATGCACAAAGCCGCCAAGACGGCTAAATCCAAAAGAGTTCGCGCTGCCTTTTAATGTGTGAACGCCGCGAAACAGCTCATTTAGCAACTCTTTGTTTGAAGGGTCTTCTTCGTAATTGATAATGTCGATGTCAAGCTTTTCAATAACTTCCGTCGCTTCTTCGACAAATATGGCTCGTATCTCTTCTTTAGTCATTATGTATCCAATGTACGCTGCCATAATCGGCAAGATTAAATACTCCGTCGTCTATGATTGGAATACGAATCTCCGGCTTACTTTTTTTAATGCTGAACAACATGGCGAACAAAGCGGAAGACGCGAACCTGTCTCTTGCTCCAATCACCTCTATCGATTCAATATATTCCAAACGTGGCTCGACAAACTTTTTCAGTTTCATCACTTCACCCAAATCCATGTCAAGTTCTATCTCAAGAACGTCTCCGTCAATAGTCATTTAGAACTCCTTCAAGT
>CALDOC010000442.1 GCA_937914675.1 uncultured Sulfurimonas sp. | reverse complement strand
GAACCGACATGACGTCGGAGTGATCGCCAAAGATGGAGAGCGCTTGAGCCGCGAGCGAGCGAGCCGCGACGTGAAACACGGTGGAGGTGAGTTCACCCGCAATCTTGTACATGTTGGGAATCATAAGCAAAAGACCCTGCGAAGACGTAAAGGTCGTAGTCAACGCTCCGGTCTGCAAGGCTCCGTGAACGGCTCCGGCGGCTCCAGCTTCACTTTGCATCTCCATAATCTCGGGAATGGCTCCAAAGATGTTTTTTTCGCCTTTCGTCGAATAGACGTCGCTAAGTTCCGCCATTGGCGAGGAGGGAGTAATAGGATATATGGCTATTACTTCATTTATCTTGTGAGCGACGCGCGCGACGGCTTCGTTTCCGTCTATCGTAATAAATGACTTTAACATTTAATCTCCAATATTATATTTATTTTATAAGCTTGATGTAAAATTGTACACCTTATTGGGTAAATGGAATCTTTCTTCTTGTAACCAATCCCCACCAATATTGTGATAGAATTACCAAAAATATCTATCCAAAAAGAGAACAAATGAAAAAAAGAACAAAAATCGTAGCTACAGTTGGACCGGCGTCGGATTCGCTTGAGATGCTTAAAAAACTTATAAAAGCGGGCGTAAACGTATTTAGACTAAATTTTTCTCATGGCACTCATGAGTATCACTCTCAAACTCTCGCGAGAATTCGTCAAGCCGAAGCCGAAACTGGATTGCTTGTTGGCGTGCTCCAAGACATTAGTGGACCAAAAATTAGAATCTCCACGCTTGAAGAGCCTTTTCATTTAAAAGAGAACGACGTTTTAACTTTTATGAAAGCAAAAATCATAGGCAAGCAAAAGAGTGAAAACTCTTATGAAGTCTCCATAAATCATCCAGAAATTTTAGACCAACTTAAAGTAGGCGACTATATATATTTATATGATGGAATCATACGAACGAAAGTGACTTCAATGAGCAAAGAGAGCGTGAGCGTAGAAGTTGAAAATCAAGGCGTTTTATCATCTAAAAAAGGGGTGAATTTTCCAAATACAAGCCTTGGAATCGACGTCATAACTCCAAAAGACAAAATAGACATGATTTGGGGAGTAGAAAACGACGTTGATTTTATGGCTATCTCTTTCGTTCAAGACGCTCAAGACATGATAAACGCTCGTAAAATCATAACGGACAATGGCGGCTCGGTTGAACTGATAGCGAAGATAGAGAAGTTTGACGCGGTTGAAAACATTGACGCGATTTTAGAGGCGAGCGACGGGCTTATGGTGGCTCGTGGAGATTTGGGCATTGAAGTGCCTTTTTATCAAGTGCCCTCACTTCAAAAAATGCTTATACGAAAAGCGAACGAAGCCTCAAAACCAATCATAACGGCGACGCAAATGCTACTCTCCATGACGGAACAAGAGAGGGCGACGCGAGCTGAAATCAGCGACATCGCAAACGCCGTTTTAGACGGAACGGACGCGGTCATGCTCTCAGAAGAGAGCGCAGTGGGCAAAAATCCCGTTTTGGCGGTTGAGACCATGGTAAAAACCATTCAAGGCGCCGAAACGATTTACCCTTATGACAAGTATGGAAAATTTGAAGTAAACGACGCGACGGACAGCATAAACGAAGCGGCGGTTAAACTTTGCAAAGACGTGAACGCTTGGGGTCTTATCTGTTTGACCTCTTCAGGCTCTTCGGCTCGCAAAATATCTCGCTATCGCCCTCGTAGAGACATATACGCGGTAGCGCATGACAAAAAAGTGGCGAAGATTTTGTCCCTTTGTTGGGGAATCGTACCCGCGTTTTTGGTGGAGAAAAGTTCTCTTGGACAGATGATGAGTCAAGTTATGGAGCAGGGGATACAACGAAAAGTCTTGAAGCTTGACAAGAGTTACATACTCACGGCGGGGGATCCCATTGGCGTCGCCGGAACCACGAACATGATTCGCATACTAAAAGAACAAGAGATGAGATTTTTCGCTTCTCTTTCTTAGTCGGCGCGTTTCCATGGATTTACAAAAAATAGAAAAGAAAATTTTATCGCTTTCACCTTACGTAAAAGCCGTTGAAGCGATTTTTCGTGAAGATTATCCGTATGTTATTATTCATCCAAATTTTGAAGCTCTCAAAGCGGCGAAGATTACAAACATTGAAAGTATGATTCGCTGGTATGGAATCGAACTTTACAACTTGGAAGTTGACGACGTTCAAAAAATCCATGGTTATGAAATTGTTTGTGACAACGAGCTTATGGAAGATGAGCCAAGCGACGAAGTTTATAAAGTATTAAAATCATATGTTTCCACTTTAACCGAGAAGAAGATTTTCCCATCCTCTCACTTAGAACTTCAGCTTGGACTTGATTCACTTGATTACGTCGAACTTTTCATATTTATAGAGCAGAGTTTTGGCGTTGTGATAGATGAAGCGACGTTTTCAAAAATGATGACGATGCAAACGCTTTATGAACATGTAAAAAAACATCAAAATCATGTTGATGAAAGCGCCGTTCATTGGGAAGAAGTTTTAAAAGAAGAGATAGAAGAAAAACTTGTATATTCGCCTTTTATAATGTTTTTGTACAAAACGATTACGCTTCCGATATTTAAACTTCTCTTTCGCGTTGAAGTCTTAGGTTGCCAAAACATACCCTCGTCATCGTGCGTCATAGCTCCAAACCATCAGAGCATGCTTGACGGTTTTTTAATCGAGTCGACTCTTCCTTATGGGATTTTAAAGAATAGTTTTTTTCTCGCTTATAAGCAGGTGTTTGGCACTAGGCTGCTTAAACCGATCGCCAAGCACGGACAGAGTATTTTGATAGACGCGGATGATAATCTTAAACACACTATGAAGTATTGCGCTCTACCTCTAAAAAAAGGTAAGAATCTCGTCATATTTCCAGAGGGCGCGAGGAGCAGGGACAGAAAACTTTTGGAGTTTCGACCATTTTTCGCCATGCTCTCAAAAACGTTTGACGCGCCCATCGTTCCCGTTGTGATTGACGGCAGTTTTGAGGCCTTGAGAACGGGAAAAGTTTTTCCAAGCTTAAAGAAAATAAGAATCACTTACTTAAAACCAATCCATTCCGATGGTCTTACTTACGATGAAATAACCGCAAAAGTGAAAGAGGCGATAGCGTCCGAGATGAGGAAAAACCCCGTTTATCCTCATTTACTCTAAAGCCGTTTGAACGTCGTTGGCGACTTTTTTTTCATCTACGAAAAATAGCAACGCGCCACCGACAATGAAAAAGATGGAGACTGAGCCGATGGCGACGCGGGAGCTTTCGCTAAAGAGGGCGACCACGGCGACGAGGAGAGGTCCCAAAATCGTGGCGAATTTTCCTAAGAAATTGTAAAATCCGAAAAATTCCGCGGCGTGTTGGCGAGGAATCATCTTCGAGTAGTAGGAGCGGCTAAGCGCTTGCACTCCGCCTTGAACGAGCGCTATCATGACCGCGAGCATGTAGAACTCATGTTTTTCTTTCATAAAGAACGCCCATGTTATGATAAACAGATACAGGCCTATGGCGAGCAAAATGGCTTTTTTGGTATCCCAAATTTGCGCGAATCTGGCGAAAAGCAGCGTCGCTGGAAAACCGACGAACTGAACTATGAGAAGCGCCAATATAAGGTCGTTCGTGTCGAATCCGAGCGCCATGCCATAGTCGACCGCCATGAGTATCACCGTATCCACTCCGTCAATGTACAACCAATAAGCCACCAAAAACAGCAACAAGCCCTTGAGCTGCGATATTTTTCCAAAAGTGGATTTAAGCCTCGAGTAGCCTTGTTTTAGTAAGCTGACTTTTAGCTCTCTCTTTTTCTTTTTTTCATCGACAAAGAGGAGCAGGGGAAGAGAAAACAGCGCCCACCAAATGGCCACGCTTACGAATGAGGCTTTAACGGCCGCCGCTTCGTTGGCGAAACCGAAGAACGCGAAGTCTTGCAGCATCCAAACGTTTACGCCAAACAGAATTCCTCCGCCAAGGTACCCGAGGGAAAAACCAAGCCCCGACACGAAATCGACGTTTTTTTCGTTGGAGACGGAGGAGAGCATGGCGTCGTAAAACGTGTTCGAACCCATGAAGCCGATGTTTGCGACCACGTAAACGAAAATCGCCAATTGCCAATTGCCTTCGCCAACCAAGGATAAAATCGCGCTCATCGAGATGGCAAGATAAGAAAATAGAAACAGAAACCTTTTCTTTATCGAACCGGCGTCGGCGATTGCCCCCAAAAGCGGCGCCAATAGCACGATGATGAAACTAGAGAGGGAGTTTGCGAAACCAAGGTGAGCGGTGCTTATGGTCGCGTCCACTTCGGCGCTGAAATAGGACTTGAAAAAAAGAGGGAAAAAACCCGCCATGACCGTGGTGGCGTACGCGGAGTTCGCCCAATCGTAAAACGCCCAAGCGTAAACGCTTTTTTTATTTTCCATAAAACATGATAAGGAATAGAAATTTAAACAATCCAAGCTCCATTTTTATAGACTATTTCATCATCGAGTCTAAAGCTATGAGCGTCGGCGAAAACGTCGACGTGGTATTTTCCGTCTCCGCGTTTGAAGCCGGGTTTTCCGTATATGCCGTGCTTGGCTCCGAGCGACAGATGGACGCCGCACATCCGTTCATAAGTGCCAGCGTCCCTGACCGTGCGCGTTTTGCTAAACGCTCTGTTAAGTCCAAATCCAAGTTCTCGAACCCAAACCACGCCTTCCCCTTCGCGGATCAAAGAGAGTATCTCTTCAAATTTGGGAGTGGCGTTTTCGCAATCCACGACTTGCCCCTCTTTTATGACGAGCGTGATCGGCGTTTGAGGATGATTGATTTTATAAGACGTGTCGCCAAAGATAAAAATGTTCACGCGTCCGTTGAGGGAACGCAACTCTTTGGCTTCGGTAAACACTTCGCCCAGGGGAAATTGACCCCCCATGTTTGGCATCTCAGAATAATCTCCGATGTTTAGTTTGGCGGACTCGAAGGGCGAATCGTACACTAAAAATTCGCCACCACTGTCAAGAACTCCCGAACTCGCGGCGTCTATTTTCGCCTTGAGCGCGCGACCCACTCCCCGATAATAGCTCGAATCATACTCCAAAGAATCGACGTAAAAAGCGGCCTCTTCATCCGCCATGCGGCTGAGATGGGGATGTTCAATCACTTTTATTTGGCGTTTAAACAACTCAACGCGTATGCGAAATTTATCAAGGCGAAAGTTGGTGGATTGAATCAAAACGACTAAATCCAATGGCTTGAGCGCGGCGAACGCTTCGAGAATTTTTTGGGGAGGAGTCTCATGAAAATCGATAAATACCGCTTGGGGCAAACAGCGTTTGTACGCTTCAAACAAAATACGCGACAATAGACAAGCCGTATCATAAACAAGAACCGCGGTTTCGTTGTCAGCGTGATGAAAAGCCTCTCGCAAAAGACCTTTTAAATTTTGTTGCGCCTCTACGACTAAGGTTTCAGCGTTTTGCGAATTTGACAAACTGTCATTCATGATAATTCCCATGTAAAAATTAAAGACGTAGGTCTTCGAAAAGTCATATTATAGCAATAAATAGATGTTTTTACGAGCTCATATTTATATTGAAAAATAAAACGCTAACATAATCTTAAATTATGTTATTTTATCGTAAAATTATTCATAAAATTTTAAAGGTGAATTATGCAAGTTGAAACAATGATTTTTAATGAAGAAAAATGGCAGTATGAAAGTGAAACGATTGAAGACAAAGCTAGCGTTGACTTAGTTCTTTTATTTGGCAATACTGACGTTTTACAGCAAAGTGGACATTACGCTTTTTTTCATGACAGATATAAAAATGCGCAAATCATTGGTTCATCATCATCTGGAAACGTTCTTGGAGCAAAAGTAAGCGATGAAGACGTTGTCGCAACAGCCATAAATTTGGAGAAGGGCTATATAAAAACAAGCGTCATCGATTTTACTCAAGAGGACGACTTAAATATTGTTTCTCAAAACTTAGTAAAAGGTTTGCCAGATGAAGATCTTAAATCCATATTCATCATATCTGATGGCTTAAATATGAATGGAACCATTTTAGCCCACAACGTAAATAAAATTAAGCCAAACGCGCTTATAACCGGTGGATTGGCGGGAGACGACGCAAGGTTCGAGAAAACGCTTATTATTGCCAATGACGACGCCAAGGATAAACGAGTTGTCGCTATTGGTTTTTATGGCGATAATTTACATGTAAGTAGTGGATGTTACTCTGGTTGGGATGAATTTGGAGCGGAGAGAGTCATAACGAAATCCATTGGAAACGTTGTTTATGAGATAGACCATGAACCAGCCCTTGAACTTTATAAAAGATACTTAGGTTCTGAAGCTAAAAATCTTCCTGGAAGTGGGCTTCGATTTCCTTTGAGCATAAAAGAGTCTGAAAATGATGAAAATTATCTTATTAGAACTCTATTGGCGGTTGATGAAACGCAACAATCGATGACTTTTGCCGGTGACGTTCCACAAGGATATTTTGCGAAATTGATGAAGACGAATATAGATGGTCTCATAGATGGAAGCGAGTTGGCGGCAAAAGATATAAATCAAGTAAATAAAAACAGGGCTTTAGGATTAGTGGTTAGTTGCGTAGGTAGAAAACTCGTTATGAAAGATTTAACGGACGAAGAGCTTGAGACGATAGAAAATACCATTGGCGCAAACGTTCAATTAACGGGGTTTTACTCCTATGGGGAGTTGGCGCCATTCTCGGATAAGATTAAATCTTGCGAGTTGCATAACCAAACTATGACGTTGACCGTTATTTACGAGGACTAAAAATTCATGAATAGATTGCTTCAGAGACAAATAAAGAGATATTTTGGAAAAGACTTTGATATCGATAACGCCTCTGATGAAATAAAAGGTCTTGTGAAATTTGTAGGCGATTCATATGATGATTACACCCAAGAGGTTGAACTGTTACAAAGAACTTTGGAAATAAATTCCAATGAATTAACTCAAGCCAATAGATTAATAAAAAATAAAAATCTTGACATGGTTGCTTTACTAGAACAGTATAAGAACGCCATTGACACGTCTTTGATCGTTTCTAAAACGGATTTAAATGGGATAATAACTTACGCCAACGATCGTTTTTTGGAAGTTAGTGGATATTCATTAGAAGAGTTGATTGGAAAAAAGCATAATATTATTCGCCATGAAGATGGACTGCCAAGTCTATATAAAGATTTGTGGAATACGATAACGTCTAAAAAAATATGGAGAGGTTTTATAGCCAATAGAGCTAAAAATGGAGAAACCTATTACGTAAACGCCACTATATTTCCAATCTTAAATAATCTTCATGAGATTGTGGAATACATGGCGATAAGAGAAGACGTGACTCAAACGATTCTTCTTCAAAAGAAAAGTGAATATTTAAACAATCGTACGACGCAAATCATGAACGCGCAAGAGAGCATTGTCGTCATTTCAAACAAGGAAGATGGCGTTGTCGACGTAAATAAAACATTTTTTCTTTTAACTGGATTTATTGATTTTGAAGACTTTAAGCAAAAACACTCTTGCATATGCGAACTATTTATTGAAAAAGATGGATATTTACTCTCTAATAAGGATGAATTTTATTGGGGCGACGTTTTGTTGGAACAGCCAAACGTTTTACATAAAGCCATTATCAAAAATAGTGAAAATGAAGAGATTATTTTTTCAGTAGTCGGTAAAACTATAATACTTGATGAGCAAGAGTATCTGCTTGCAACTTTTTCAGACATAACGGAACTTGAAACTATGAGAGTCAAGGCGGAAGTCGCTCAAAAATCAAAAAGTGAATTTTTAGCGAATATGAGTCATGAGATAAGAACTCCCATGAATGGAATTTCAGGTTTTTTACAACTTCTCCAGAGAACCGAGTTGACAAAAAAGCAAGAAAAATACTTAGAAATCACCCAATCTTCGGTAAAAACGCTTCTCCAAATAATTAATGACATTCTGGATTTTTCAAAGATAGAAAGTGGAAAAATGGCTGCGGAATACATAGAAATCAATCCATTTATAGAACTTGAAAAAGCGTTTATCGCATTTTTGCCAAACGCGAGAGCAAAAAACATCTCCTACCAAATACATATAGATTCTCAACTAGACGAGTGTTTATTGATGGACGAGTTGCATATAAGACAGGTCATGCAAAATTTAATCAACAACGCAATTAAATTTACGCCTGAGAACGGCACAATCATAGCGCAGGTGACGCATCTATTTAAAAGCGAAACGCATAGCGGCATCAGATTTGCCGTTAAGGATAATGGTATTGGCGTTGCAAAAGAGAATCAAGAAAAAATAATGACCGCGTTTTCACAAGCGGATAATTCCACTACGAGAAAGTTTGGTGGAACGGGTCTTGGCCTTAGCATTAGCACTTCATTGGTAGAGCTTATGGGTGGGGTTTTAAAGCTAGAGAGTGAATTAGGAAAAGGCAGTACGTTTTATTTCGATTTGAAACTGGAAAAATGTTTATCTTACGTGGAAATAAATAAGCGTTTAGATGGAAAAAATTTATGTTTGGTTGATAATAAAAAAGATGAGATAAAGAATATAAAGCATCAATTGGAGCATTTTAGAATCGCGTTTAGCATGGTGGACATAGCCGACATAGACACTTATTTGAATTTACACAAAGCTTGTCATCTTCTTATAACCACTGAGGATGAAGTCGCCCAAAAATATCATAAACAGATAGAAATTATTTTGATAAACAAATTTAGTAACTTGGATGAAGTCGACGATAGGTTAAGTATAATCGACTCGTATGAGGATTGTCCCTCTAGGCTTTACAATGCTCTTATTCACAAGGACTTCATACTTAAAGATACTCTCGTCCATAATTATGAAAAAGAGATTAGACTAAACATACTAATCGCTGAAGATTATGAAGTGAATCAAATTTTATTAGAAGAGCATCTAAAAAAGTATGATGAGATTTCATTTACTTTTGCGAATAATGGGCAAGAAGCTTTAGATATTTTAGAAAAAAATCAAAGTTTTGATTTAATATTCATGGATGTTAACATGCCAATTTTGGATGGCATTGGCGCGACAAAAAAGATTCGAGAACTTGGAATGACCATTCCCATCGTTGCGCTAACCGCGAACGCGCTAGATGGAGACAGAGAACGATTTATAGCCGAGGGCATGAATGATTATATCTCAAAGCCAATTGACTTTAAAGAACTTCAAAAGGTGTTAGAATTTTATAATTCAAATAGCGCCAAAAAAAATAAAGAGACTGAAAGTACTTATATCTTGAAAAAAAAGGGTAACCATTCAGCACCCAGCTAAAACAGGTATATAAACCTCACCCTTTAAAATA
>CALDOC010000441.1 GCA_937914675.1 uncultured Sulfurimonas sp. | reverse complement strand
GTAAAAGTTGAAGTTGAAAAACTAAGTAGATTTTACAACGTAAAAGTAGATACTAGAAATACAAACTATTCAGAATATTAGGTTACGTTTTGAATGACGCGACAATAGTCTTACCTTCCGCTCGTGCAATACGTCACGAGCAACTTCAAATAGATTCTTTATCCCTTTTTTTGCCAAACTATATCGCTATGAGCGAATTTATATCTAAACTATGCGTCGTAAAAGATTTTAAGGCGATAGACGAAGATAGCCGAGTTTTACTTTTGCTTGAGGCGTCTGATTTTAAAGAGTTCGCGTCACTTCAGATTGAGAGAAACTTTTTTACGTTTACAAAAAACTCATCTTACATTTTTAAATTTTATGAAGAGTTGAGCGCGGAACTTTACAACATAGAGACTCTTGAAGACGCGGATGTTTACGCTGAATACGAAGAGCACATAAGCATACTAAAAGAGTTGTATGTTCGTTATGAAAAGCTATGCGTTGAGAGAAAAGTTTTAGACAAGATATTTTTGCCTAAGCTCTACGTTTTTAATGAAGAATACGCAAAAACGCATAAACGGCTGGAATTGCACATAGACGGGCATTTGACAAATTTTGAGTTTGAACTACTGCTGTTATGTTGCGATTATTCAGAGATTGTTGTTTTTTTTACGACCACGTCGTTCAATTTGAAAATGCAGAGTAAATTTTTTGATATGGGCGTTGACTTGGAAGAGGGCTATGAATATCAAATATCTTTCAATGCAAAAAAAGCGCTGTCTAAAATAAAAACAAGAAAAAATTCAAATGTTAGTTGTGAAAGTTTTAGCGAATCGCTTTTGCAGATTGGGTTTATAAAAAAAGCGATTCATGACTTTATCAAGTTAGGCTATGAGGCTCAAAACATCGCCGTAATTTTACCTGATGAAAAGATGGCGGAGACTCTTCGTTCGTTTGACGAGAAGTCAAACTTCAACTTCGCTATGGGCGAGCCGTATTCAAAAAGCAAATTGTACGTAAAACTTAACGCGACTATAAAAAGCATAGAACAAAAATCGCAAGAAAATTATCACAGACTAGATAGGGTGGGTGACGAACTTTATCTTGCAATTCAAAAAATTTACCATAAAAAATGCAATGAAATAAATTTTATCGAGTTTTTGGAAGAAAGCGCAAACTTTTTTGACGTCAAACAGGAATTGAAGATTTATCAAGAGGAGACGCATAGCTTTCGGGCCATATTGCCCGTCATGAAAGAGATGAGCGTCAAATCTCTTTTTAACGTTTTTTTGTCTCGCTTGGCGTCGAGAACCATGGATGACGTGAGAGGTGGCAAAATCACCGTAATGGGTGTTCTTGAAACCCGTTCGGTTAATTTTGACGCAGTCGTGATAGTTGATTTTAGTGACAAAAACGTTCCAAAGAGAAGCGACAAGGATATGTTCTTAAACTCCAAGATAAGAGAAATGGCAAATCTTCCTACTATGAGCGATAGGGAAAATTTGCAAAAACACTATTATGAGACGTTGATAAACCGTTCAAAAAGCGTTGCCATTTCTTACGTGAACTCTAGTGAAAGCAACGAATCTCGTTTTTTAAAGCAGCTTGGCGTAAAAGCCAACAATAAGTACAATGAACTAGATTATGCAAATATACTCTTCAAAAGAGTAAGGCATGAAGCGATAGTAAAAAATGAGATTACGCTAGAGTATAGTTTTAAAGACGTTAAGCTCTCAGCCACGAGATTAAAAACATTTTTAACATGCAAACGAAAGTATTATCATACTTATATAGAACATTTAAACTCGCATGAAATACCTAAGGATATGCCAAAAGAGCATGAGATAGGTAATGCGGTACATGGCGCGTTAAAAGAGTTGTATAGTAAACAAAACTCCTATGAGCATCTTCATGATTTAAGAAGAGATTTGCATAAAGAGTTGGATGCTCAAAGAGGTGAGAGTGAACTAGAGAAGTATCTTATCGCTATGCAAAAAAAGAGAATGGATAGTTTTTGTGAAGCTGAGATACAGAGGTTTCATGATGGCTGGAGCGTAGAGTATTGTGAAGAGAGTATGAGCGTAGAGTTTGCGGGGATGACCCTGATTGGTCAAATTGACAGGATAGACAAAAGAGCGAAGGAGATAGAGGTTCTTGACTACAAAACGGGTTCGTACGCGCTTTACAACAAAAGCAACTTCACGGAGGCGACGGACTTTCAGTTGGAGTTTTACTATCTCTTGGCGTCGAGTCTTGGCGAGGTCTCTTGCGGGTTTTACGACCTCAAAGAGTCCAAAATAGTGCCTGAAGCCTTTTTGCGAGAAAAACTCGCCATTTTGGAATCGCACGTCAAAGATTTATTGGCCATCGAAGAGGTCAATTTTCAGATGTGCGAAGATGTCAAAAACTGCAACTACTGCGAGTTTGCCATCATGTGCGACAGAGGCTAGGTTTATTCGCTTCGTTTGTTCAAACTCCCAAACGCGACAAACAAAAGCGAACTCAAAACGATGGTAAAAATGATCATGTAACCGGTCGGCAAGTCCAAATTGTAAGAGGCCACAAGCGCGACGAGGACGCCGATGGAGCCAAACCCCGTCGCAAACGCGAAGGGCTTTATTTTCGATTGGGCGAGGCCGGCGTAAGAGGGCGCTATCAAAAGCGCGAAAACCACCAAAACTCCGGCGGATTGGACGGAGGAAGTGACGGTTATGGCGAGAGCGCCAAAAAAGAGAAGCTCTTTGAAAAGCCCTTGAACTTTTGGATAAAGAAAAAGCATGGCCAAAGCCACCCCTCCATACACGCTCAAACTCGTGAACAAGTCGCGACTATTCGTAAAGAGCACGTCCGCCGCGCTTAGTTTGGAGTAGAGTTCCGTTCCCTCGGCGCTTTGGGCCAAAATCAACATGATCGACGATATTCCAAGCGCGTACAAAAGTCCTATGAAAGCCTCAATCTTATCCACTTTTTTTGTGGCCCATGTAATGATGAGGGCTCCTAAAAGCGCAAACGCGAGCGTCATGGAATTTTGGTACGCTCCATCCATCAAGACGACGCTTAACGCCATTCCAATGGCCGCGATTTGCCCAATCGCGAGGTCCGTGAATATGACTCCGCGTTTGATAATTTCAATCCCAAAAATGGTGTGTATGAAAACGAGCGCGATGGAGAGCAAAAAAGCCGGCCAAAAAAGTTCGATTATCGACATATTTGAGCGGCCACGCCGTCGTAAAAATCTTCTAGCGTTTTACTCCCGTCGGCACCCAAGTCATGAGGAATAATTTTGACTTCGGCTCCAGCTTTTTGGGCTATGAACTTGGCCGTTTTCTTCTCATGATAGACGTCTTGCAAAATTATTTTCACGTCGTTCTCTCTCATCATGTTTATGAGTTCAAGGGTGTGACTCGAACTCGGGGAGATGCCTGGAAGCGGTTCGACGTTCCCAAAACTTTTATAGCCGTAGCGTTTGAGAAAGTAGTTGAAAAGTTGATGATATTGCACCACTTTTTTATCTTGACATGTCGCCATTTTCGCGTCGAGCTTGTTTAAATAAACTTTCCACTCAGACAAAAACTTTTCAAGATTACCTTTGTAGGTTTTCTCGTTCGTTGGATCGAGTTCGCTGAGTTTGGACTCTATCGCCTTCGCCATCGCCAGTATCGCGTAGGGATCGCTTGAGTAGTGTGGATTTCCTTGCGCGTGAACGTCGCCAAATCCGCGAGAAACCGACGTTGGTACGTTTATCATCTTCACATGATGAGACATGTCCAAAAAACCTTTCGCGCCGTTTTGGATGTTGGCGTTGTTCGCGCTTCTCATAAGCGGGGGTAACCAACCCATTTCAAGACCTCCTCCATTCATGATAAGCAAATCCGCTCGGCGAAGTTTGGCAATGAGCGATGGTTTTGGCACGATGAAGTGAGGGTCGTATTTGGAGCTTCCAAGTACCGTCACGCTTACCAAATCACCACCGATTTTTTCAGTAACCGCGCCCATTGTGGAGTAAGTCGTATCGACTTGCAGGGACGCGAACGCCAAGGATGAGAGCAGAGCGCTCAGTAATAATATTTTTTTCATTTTATCTCCTAGTAATCATGGGCGCCATGAGCGCCGGCCGCTATGTTAAGTGACAACACGACTTCACTGAGATCTTTTCTCTCGCCCGCGATGATTTTTGTCCTGTCATAGGTGTATTGAAGTCTCAAACGCGACATTGGAAAGGGTTTGTACTCCAGCTTCGCCGTGTATCTATCCAAATTGCCCGCGTCTACGGAGTAGGCGCTTAAATCCACGTCGTTTTTCGTAATCGCGTCGTAACGAACGCCGCCGCTCCAGTTGTTGTTCGCCTGATAGACGAGTTCGCTGTAAAGTCCCGCTTGTTTGTCCGTTCTTGGTCCAAGGTCTTTGTTCCTGTAGAGATATTCACTTTGCCAAACGAGGGCGCTGTAACTTCCAAGCTGTTCTCGAAACGTCAAGTCGACTCCGTAAACATCCGTTGGATTCGTCGAGTCGTTTACGACATTTTCTCCATGAGCCAAACTCACTCCAGCTAAAATGGACAAGTCGTCGCCCACGTCAATGCTTGATTTTAAATATCCGATATAGAGATTATTTCGCTCCGCTTCGCCAAAGCTCATGTCGTTCGTTCCCTGCATCGCTTCGACTCCGGCCATAAGGTACATGTCGATTGGAGCCACCCATTGGAGTTGAACTCCAGCGTCGCTTATGGCGTCTGGGCCAAAGAGAGTTTCATAGATGATGGGTTGCGAGTCAAAATTCCAAGCATGCTGATGTTTGGAGTTTATTCGTCCAAAATCGCTTTTAAATTTTCCGGCTTTCACTCTTAGTCCAAGGGGAAGCGCTCGAGTTCTCACATAGGCTTCTTCCGTCTCAAAAGCGTCAAGACTAATATGAAAGATGACGAAAGCGTCAAAATAGGGGTCGACGGTCGAACTCAAAGCGACTTCGGTGTAGTTGAAGTTGAAGCCCTTGTCTTTGTTGAACTGTATCTCGGCGTCGCCGCCATTGATAAACCCGGGAATCGAGTAAGCTTCGTAATCTGAATTTTTAACGTTGCGACTCATGGCCGACATGTTCATGATAAACGCGATGTCCGGCAGATAGGCGTTTTGCGAAAAGCTCGCTGAAGTGTTTGGAACGCTTTTTTGGCTCAAAGCTCCCACTTTGGATTCTAAGCTCTCTATGGCTGTTTCTTGTTGTTTCAACTGCTCTTTTAGCGCGTCCAATTCACTCTGAGCGAAGAGGGATGAAAAAGCGAGCAGAGATAAACAGATGGTTTTTTTCATGGTTTATTCTCCAAATTTGTAATAATTATAGTTTTGTTTTGGTTTTGTTTGGGGTTTAGGAGACTTTTGGAGGAGCTCTCGCGTGGAGGGTATTTTGTTCTTTGAGTTGGATTTGGTGCTTGAGCTTCGTATCTATTTTTTCATGGACAGCGCATAGTTTCGTCAGGTAGAGCGCGTCTGCGGGAGCGTCGGCGTCGGCGACGTTGGATTGAATGACGCAGATTTGACAATCGGCGTGAGCTTGCAAATCTTCATGATGGTGAGACGCGCTCATAAAATTGGCGAGTATGAAGAGAATAACGAGATGTTGTTTTACGAACCGAGCGGTCGCGTTTACAACATAGCTAGATAGTCCAAATAAGAGTGTTTTAGGCATAGATTGAAAAATTTCTCTCGTCGCGCTCAAAAGTCAAAATGAGAAAAGTCAATTTTTGCAAGAGAAATCCTTTGTGACAAACTAGGTCGCAATTGTACGTGTCAGAGACTTAAATGCAACTTAGTCGCATTTGTCTAATTTACGTTAAAGAGTAAAACTGATACTATTTCGCCATGCAAACAAAAAACATCATTGAAGAAAAAAATTTAAAATTGACCTCTGCGAGAAAAGAGCTTTTGGAGTTGTTTAGTCTCGCGAACAAGCCAATATCTTTTGACGACGTGAAAAGCGGAATAAACATGGATAAAGCCACGTTTTACAGAAACGTTTCAAAATTTGAGACCGAGTCCATACTCAACAGCTTTGAATCAAACGACAAAAAAAGATATTATGAGCTGAGAGAGTCGCCACACGCGCATTTTATTTGCAACAGTTGCAACGAGATAGAGTGTCTCGAGAACGTAGAGCCGATTAAACTTGAGGGGTACAAAATAATGGACATGATTTTTAAGGGCGTTTGCAAAAGCTGCTGCGCGTCGTGAAGGGGTTGCATGTTTAAAAACAATCTAGCGTACGAGGCAAGCGCCGGAAGTGGCAAAACCTTTATGCTTGTCGTGCGTTATCTTTCTCTTTTGTTTAAAGGCGCGGAGCCTTCTAAGATATTGGCGCTTACCTTTACGAACAAAGCCGCGTCGGAGATGCAAGAGCGGATAGTTGAAACGCTTGAAGAGTTGGAGTTTCGTGGAGAACTCGCGGAGATTGTAAAAGTGACGGAGCTTGAGCGAGAACATCTTTTACAAAATCGTCAAAGAATTTTAAACGAGTTTTTAAACTCTCACACTAAAATCATGACGATAGACAGTTTCTTCACTCAAATTCTTAGAAAGTTTTCACTTTACGCGTCGCTCATGCCTGATTTTTCCACGTTCGCCTCTCAACATGAACTCAACCTGATGTCGCGTTTTTTAAAAGAGGTCAGCGTCGCCGGCAAACGCGACACCCTAATCAATCTTTCCCTAGATTCAAAAAAAAGACTTGGAGACATTTTCACGCTGCTTGACGAGTTTTACTCCAAAAAAGAGGAGCTTTCTCACCTCAAGTTTCAAAAACAAGACACGGCCGTTTTTGAAGTTGAGGCGACGCGCGCCCTGAAGGCCTTGCAAAACTTGGTAGCCAACTGCAAAGGAGCGACTCCCTCGCTCCTAAAAGCGGTTCAGGCGGAGAGTTTTGAGGAGCTTAGAGCCAAAACATGGGTTCTAAAAGAGAGTTTGGAGTACTGGGTTTTCAAGAAGTGTTTCTCTTTGGAGATGAATCGGTATTTGCATATAATGCAAGTCGCGATTAAAAGTTATCATTTGGCCAAAGAGCAGAACTTCTTTTATGGAATCAAAGAACTTGTAGATATATACGTAAAAAGTAAAAAAGCGCTCTACATGGATGACAGCGAACTTAGCTTTTCAGACGTTACGTCTTTGGTTTATGAGATACTTCATCGTCTTAACGATAGCGAGTTTTTGTACTTTCGACTTGACGCTCAAATAGAGCATATGTTGCTTGACGAGTTTCAAGACACAAGCATATTACAGTATGAAATATTGCGTCCTCTTATAAGCGAGATAACGTCGGGAAAAGGGATTTTCGACAATGGAAGTTTCTTTTTTGTCGGCGACGTCAAACAGTCCATATATAGATTCCGTGGAGGCGTTTCGGCTCTTTTTGGCGAAGTGGTTAAAGAAAATTTGACTGAGGTTCATAAGCTTGTGACGAACTATAGGTCGCAAAAAGAAGTTATAGAGTTTGTAAACGGCGTTTTTGGCGCTAAGATAAAAAACTACACGCCACAACTGGTTCGTGAAGAAGCGAAGGGAGGTTACGTCGAAATAATTCAAAATGACGAACCCTTGGAAGCGACTATCGAGCAAGTGAAAAGACTGATAGAACTTGGCGCGAAACCTGACGACATAGCCATTTTATGCGCGACGAATGGAGATGGCGAAGCTATAAAAACGGAGCTTCAAAAAGAAAATATTGAAGTCGTTACCGAGACGACCACAAAGCTTATCAATCAAAAAAGCGTCAAAGCCATTTTAGAGTATCTCAAATATCTCTATTTTAAAGAAAATATATACAAATACAACTTTTTTGCGCTTATAAATCAAGAAGTGAAAGATATAAAAAGGGTTGATTTGAACAGAGTGAAACTTGTTGACGTTATCAAAAAAGTTATTGACGAGTTTGAACTCTTTAGCGATTCGTTTCACTTGATTCGTTTTATAAACGCGGTATCAAAGTACCCGGACGTAGAAGCGCTTTTGTTTGAGTACGAGCGGCTAGATACAGCGGCCGCCGCTTCGGACATAAGTGGAGTTAGAGTTTTGACGGTGCATAAATCAAAAGGCTTGGAGTACGAGCATGTCATCGTCATGGACAGACTCAAAAACCCTCCTCCCGCGAGACATTCCATCATTTACGAGTACGACGGCATAAGCTTGCAAAACGTATATCTTCGGACAAAAGCGAGAGAAGAGTTGGACAATGGCTACGCGAACGCGCTTGAAAAAGAAAAAAGATTGGTTCATGAAGATAGCTTAAACGCTTTGTACGTCGCTTTTACGAGGGCTAGAGAAAACCTTTTTATAGTAAAAAAATTCAAAAATTCCAACTTTGACGTTTTAGATTTAGAAGCGCAAACGCATGGGGTCTTGAAGTTTCAAATTCAAGTGAAAAAAGAAGAAAAAAAGAGATTTAAACGCTTAGAGTATCAATCGTTTTACTATGGAACGCAAAGTGACGTTTTAGCGCTTGAAAAAGAACAATATGATGACCTAGACGCCATTAATTTTGGTCTCGCCATGCATTACTTCTTAGAAATGATGAGCGATTTTAAAGATGAAAAACTCTCAAACGCGAAAGACATGACTCTCAATAAATTTGGATATACGCTAAGGGATGAGGAGTCGATGGAGATACAAAATAGAGTTAAGAATCTTATACGCGACAAGCGGTTTTTGGAGTTAACGGACGGTGAAGTTTATAAAGAAAAAGCCCTCAGGTATAAAAACAATCTTCGATACGTCGACCTTCTCGTAAAGAGAAGAAATGGAGGGTGGAACGTGATTGATTACAAAAGTTCTCTTAGTTATTCTGAGCACCATGTAAAACAGGTGCGCTATTACGTAAAAGCGATAGAAGAGATAACGGGTGACGCTGTTGATGGCTACCTCTGTTATTTACTTGAAAACGAGATAAAAATTGTCAAAGTATAAAACTTAAATTAAACTAAAATTAAGTTTTATATAAGTTTATGTAGATATACTTCCACTCACAAAATAGGCGGAGACGCTTGTTAATTAAATTACTGAAAAGGTTCATAAATGAAATTTACTAAAATTGCAACTACTGAACAAATTGATCAAAAGTGGATTTTGATTGATGCTGAAGGTAAAACTTTTGGTCGTATGATCACTGAAGTGGCTACTATACTTCGTGGTAAGAACAAAGTTTGCTGGACTCCAAATATTGACTGTGGTGACCATGTTGTCATCATTAACGCTTCAAAAGCTAAATTTAACGGTTTAGGTAAAATTGCAAATAAAGAGTATTTTTCATATTCAGGTTACTTCGGTAGCACTAAAAGCGTTAAGATGACTGAACTTTTAGCAAAAAACCCAGAGAAACTATTTAAATTAGCCGTTCGTGGTATGCTTCCTAAAACTAAGCTTGGCGCTAAAATGATTAAAAAACTAAAAATTTATGCAGGTGGTGAACACCCTCACACTGCACAACTTGCTAAGTAAGGATTGATATATGTCAGCAAAAACAATATATGCAACAGGACGTCGTAAAGCGTCAATAGCAAAAGTATGGTTAACTCCAGGTTCTGGAAAAATTTCAATTAACGGTCTTTCATTAGACGCATGGCTAGGTGGACTTGAGGCGAAAAAACTTCGCGTTAAACAACCTCTAGTTCTTTCTAAACAAGATACTTCGGTTGATATCGTTGCAACTACTTTAGGTGGTGGTTTTGGTGGTCAAGCGGACGCTCTTCGTCACGGTATTTCTCGTGCGTTGGTTAAGTTTAATCCTGAGATCAAAGCTATCCTCAAACCAGAAGGAATGATGACTCGTGATTCACGCGTTGTTGAACGTAAGAAGCCAGGTAAGCGTAAAGCTCGTCGTTCTCGTCAGTTTTCTAAGCGTTAATCTTTTTACGACTCTTTTTATCAATGCTTTTGCATTGGTAAAACTTTTTTCTTCTTTTAAACAACAATCAATTAACTTTATTTTACATATAATGTCACTCACTAATCTAGGAGTCTCCATGATAAGCAGCGCTATAATGAATGCCTATAAATGAAATATATTTTTCTGTTACTTCTTAGTTTAGCCCTCTATTCGTCAACGTTGCAGTTGGCTACGTCATCTAACCCATCAAGGCTAAATCCCATTCTCGCAACGGATTCCAGCTCGTCGGAGATAGCGGGATTTTTATTCAATGGACTTGTAAAGTATGATAAAGACTCTTCGATAATCATAGGGGATTTGGCTAGTAAATTTTACTTTAAAAACGACGTGACTCTTATCTTTGAACTTAAAAAAAACGTTCAATGGCATGACGGGAAGGAGTTTAGCGCCAAAGACGTCGTATTTACTTATGAAACGCTAATATCGCCTACAATCGTTTCACCATATAGCGCTGGTTTTAGGTTTGTCCAAAGCGTAAAAGCGATTGATGCTTACACCGTAGAGGTTGTTTACAAAAAGCCATATTTTAAAGCTCTTGAGACATGGATGATGGGTATTCTCCCCGAACATGTCTTAAAAGATGAAAAAAACCTTATGAGTTCAAAATTTAACACTCATCCAATAGGAACTGGAGCCTATAAGCTTGAGCGACTTGAATATTCAAAAAATATATTATTGATTGCTTTTGACAACTATTTTGAGGGCAGGGCTAAGATAGACAATATATCTTTTCATGTCATTGCCGACCCGTTGACAAGATTTTTGATGCTCAAATCCTCCGCAATTGATATTGGCGGCGTCGAGCCTATGGAATATGAGAGGCAACTGAACGATCAGTTCTTTAATAGCTTTAACGCGTATGAAGAGATAAGTCATTCTTACACGTATCTCGGCTTTAATCTTCGCCGTGAAAAGTTTAAAAATCCTAACGTTAGAAAGGCCTTGTCTTTAGCGATAAATAGACAAGAAATAGTGGATATCTTGTTTTTCAAACATGCGAAGGTTTGCACTGGTCCATTTTTACCCGGAACAATAGCTTACAATGAAGCCGTAGAAGCGCCAACGCTCGACATAAACAAAGCGAAAGAATTGTTGAAAAAAGCGGGTTATACAAAAGAAAATCCACTTAAATTTGAGATAGCGACGTCAAACGCGAGTTCTATTAGACCATACGCGGCGCAAATTATTCAACATCAATTAAAACAAATTGGAGTGGAAGTCACTTTAAGAATTATGGAGTGGCAGGCTTTTTTAAATATGGTGGTTTTCCCTCATGAATTTGATACGGTGCTTTTAGGATGGGGACTTTCTCCCACTCCCGATCCATATATGTTTTGGCATACCGATAGTGACAGAAAAGGTGGTTTCAATCTCGTTGGATATAATAATCCAAGAATGGATAAAATGATTGAAGAGTCTCAAATAATGATAGATAGAGATAAATTGTCAAAGATATGGAAAGAGATGTTTAAAATAGTGACGGACGATAATCCATACATTTTTTTATACATTCCCAACTCAATAACCGCCGTCAACAAAAAGATAATCAATGTAGAACCAAGTTTGAGTGGGATATGGCATAATTACATACAATGGGAGAAAAAGTAAATGATAATATTATTTGATTTAGATGGAACAATAATAGACTCGACGGACGCTATTTTGGAGTGTTTTCATAATTCTTTTGATTTTTATGAGTTTCCACATCCAAGCGACGATGAAATCAAGGCGCTCATCGGATATCCTTTGGATGTCATGTATGAAAATTTAGGGGTTCAAAACGAAAAAATTTGGGACTTTGTTGGAACGTATAAAGAAAATTACAGAAAAATATCAACGCAAAAGACGTATCTCTTGGAGTTTGCTAGGGAGGCTATCGTATTGGCTAAGGAGTTCGCGTCTTTAGGAATAGTTACAACAAAGACAGGAGAATATTCACAAATTTTGATGGAACACTTTGAACTCATGAACTATTTTGACGTTTTGATTGGTCGTGAACATGTGATTCGTCCAAAACCGGATGGGGAACCTATTTTAAAAGCCTTGGAGTATTTCTCACCGATAGATCAAGAGATTTGGATGATAGGGGATACAAAATTAGATTTGATTTGCGCAAAAAACGCAGGCGTTAAATCCATAGGAGTGCTAAGTGGCTATGACAATCATGAGACGCTTAAAAAATATACAGATGTAATCTTTAGCGATGTATATGAAGCTGTAAAATGGCTCAAAAGTAGTAAATAATCACAATAAGGCTAAGAAAATAAATAGAGTTAAAATATCAAGCTATTTTTAAGAGCAAGTTGCCTAAAATACAATAGATTAAAATTTATAGAAAATATTAAAAATTTCTTAAAACTAAGGAGAATATATGCTAGAAATTAGATGGCATAGTCGCGCTGGACAAGGTGCCGTAACTGGGGCAAAAGGTTTAGCTGACGTTATTTCGACAACAGGCAAGCATGTACAGGCATTTGCGTTTTATGGGTCTGCTAAGCGTGGAGCGGCTATGACTGCGTATAATCGAGTTGATGATAAAGTTATTATGAATCATGAAAAATTCATGGCGCCGGATTATGTTTTGGTTATAGATCCAGCGTTGCTTTATACAACCGACGTTACGATTAATCACAAAGAGAACACAGTGTATATTATCACTACGCATTTGGATAAAGAGCAACTGGTAGCTTCTCAACCAAAATTAGAGGGCAAAGAAGTTTATATTGTTGATTGTATTAAAATAGCTCAAGAAACAATTGGAAAACCTATTCCAAATACGCCAATGTTAGGCGCTTTAATGAAAATATCTGGAATGTATGAGATAGACTTTTTTAAAGATAATATGATAAGAGTCCTTGGTAAATTACCACAAAAGATTATTGACGCAAATATGATAGCAATTCAACGTGCTTACGATGAAGTGAAATAAGGAGCTAAGATGGCAAATAGAGGTTGGGACGAATTTGAAATCGGAGCTATGCTTCGTACGTTTGATGGTAAGATAGACGATATCGCTGGAACAAACCAAGAAGATCGCGCATATTCAAAAAGTAGTTCATTTAGCGCAAGCGTCGCTGATTGGAGAATAGAAAAGCCAGTTTTTAACAAAGACTTTTGTATTGATTGTCAATTTTGCTGGGTCTATTGTCCAGATATGTCAATTATAGCTAGAGACAAGAAGATGATTGGAATAGACATGGACCACTGCAAGGGTTGCGCAATATGCGTTGAGGTTTGTCCTACAAATCCAAAATCTCTTTTAATGTTCCCAGAACAAGCGGATGAAGAAGTAGAATTGGCTCAATGGCCGACTAAAGAAAAGAAGGAAAAATAATGGCGTTTGATAAAATGGAATTAAAAGACATAGAAGTATGGGATGGTAACTATGCGGCTGCTCAAGCTATGAGACAGTGTCAAATTGACGTTGTTGCCGCTTATCCGATTACTCCATCAACTCCAATTGTTGAAGGCTATGGTAATTTTAAAGCAAACAACTACGTTGAGGGCGAGTTTGTCATGGTAGAGTCCGAACATGCCGCAATGTCGGGATGTATTGGCGCGGCTGCGGCTGGTGGACGCGTTGCCACCGCAACATCTTCACAAGGTTTTGCTCTTATGGTTGAAACGCTTTATCAAGCTTCAGGGATGCGTTTACCAATCGTTTTAAACGTTGTAAACCGTGCGCTTGCCGCTCCTCTAAACGTTAATGGCGATCATGCGGATATGTATCTAGGTCGCGACAGTGGTTGGATTCAGCTTGACGCTTATTGTCCTCAAGACGCTTACGACTTGAACTTTATCGCGTTTAAAGTTTCTGAAGATCATGACGTAAGACTTCCATGCATGGTTCACCAAGACGGTTTTATGACTTCTCATACCGCTCAAGGCGTACATACTTTAAGCGATGACGTCGCCTATGGTTTTGTTGGTGATTTTCAGCCAATGAACGATATGTTGGATTTTGAACATCCAGTTACTCATGGCGTTCAAACTGAAGAAGATTGGCACTTTGAGCATAAAGCTCGTCAACATAACGATCTTATGACAAAAGTTTTCCCAAAAATACAAGCGGCGTTTGACGATTTTGAGAAATTATCAGGGCGTAAATACAATCTTGTTGAAAGCTATGACATGGATGACGCCGATGTAGCCGTTGTTTGTATGGGAACTTCAGTTGAAACTGCGCGTGAAGTCGCTAGTGAGATGAGAGAAAAAGGCGTTAAAGCTGGCGTTGTTGGATTACGCGTTATTCGTCCATTCCCATTCTTTGAAATAGCTGAGGCTCTTAAGGGCGCCAAAGCAATCGCGACGCTTGACCGTTCGTCTCCAGGTGGCGCTCCTGGTATGTTGTTTAATGAAATCGCTGGTTGTCTGTTTAATACTGATGATAGAGCGTTGCTTTCTGGGTTTATCTATGGTCTTGGTGGTCGTGATTTGACTAAGAAACATTTAGTAGAGATTTTTACTCAACTTCAAGCAAACGTCGACGCTGGCAAAGTAACAACTTCCCTACAACAATTTATCGGTGTTCGTGGACCGAAATTGCAATTCTTATAAGGAGAAATTATGAGTGAAATGAAAAAAATAAAAAATCTAAAAGAGTTTTCAACGTCAGCGGATCGTTTTGAAGGCGCAAACCTTCTTTGTCCTGGATGTGCCCACTCTATTATTGTTCGTGAAGTATTGAATGCCACTAACGATGATTTAGTGCTTTCAGCATCAACGGGTTGTCTTGAAGTTTGTACAGCGGTTTACCCATATACTTCTTGGGACGCTTCTTGGATTCACATTGGTTTTGAAAATGGTTCGACCGCTGTTGCAGGCGCTGAAGCTATGTATAACGCGCTTAAGAACAAAGGTCGTCTAAAGCAACCTGATCGCAATCCGAAGTTTGTATCTTTTGCAGGTGACGGCGCGTCTTACGATATTGGTTTTCAGTGGATTTCTGGTTGTATGGAACGTGGTCATAATATGATGCATGTTGTTTTAGATAATGAAGTTTACGCAAATACCGGTGGACAACGTTCATCTTCCACTCCAATTGGGTCAAGTACGACTACCGCTCCCGCTGGTAGCGTTAGTTATGGTGAAAAGAAAAATAAGAAAGACATGATTTCTATCATGGCCGCTCACCAGATTCCATACGCAGCGCAAGTTGCGCCAAACAAATGGAAAGACATGGTGAAGAAAATTCAATATGGAATGCAAGTAGAGGGGCCTGTGTTTATAAACGCAATATCGCCTTGTACAACGGAATGGAAATTTGATCCTAAAGATACGATGTCAATTACTGATTTGGCAACTGATTCTTTGGTATTTCCACTGTATGAAATTATTGACAATCATGAGTTAAATATCACCTATAGACCAAAAAACATTGTTCCAGTTGAAGAATATATGGCTGCTCAAGGACGTTTTAAACACCTTTTTAAAGACGAATATAAATATCTTATAAAAGAGTGGCAAGATCGCGTAGATGAAAAATGGGCATATTTAAACCGCCGTGAAGAAGCGCGCGTTTAAAAAATCTGCTCGCTCATCAAACTAAACGAGAGTTTAGTTTGGAGCAAAGTACCTCAAATTCAAAATTTCAATTTTTCAGAATTCGATTTTCATTCAAAGATTAAGATTACAAACTTCTCGCTTTCAGATTTTCTCCATAGTTTCTCCATAATTTTCTTATAAAATCGTCCATAACAAAAAATAGAAGTGAAGTCGTTTCGACGTGGGCTGAGTTCTACTTTTCATCATGATAGTCAAATTAGCAGATAGGAAGT